>WJKG01000367.1 GCA_014729205.1 candidate division GN15 bacterium
ACACCGCCAACATAACAAAAATACCCCGTTTGTCAAGACATATCTCCAAATATCAAAAATACGAAGCTGCGTAGTAAGAACTAAGAGAACCCGGAGGGGTCCGTCGGTTGCGACATCAGGCGGAGCAACACAGGCCCTCTGAGAGGTACAACGCACGTGGTTGAGAGCTCGGGGCGGCTGCTTCGACGATAAGTGCTTGACCGGCGAATCTAAGCGGGAGAATCGACCACCGCTTTGCGAGCGATGGGTAGCAGAACCCGGGTGGACGAGTGCCTATGTTGGTTCAGTATCCAGGTCCGGGAGACCGTGGATTCGAGCGTGAAAGACTGACCCTGGCGATGCCTGGTTTGTGAAGTGATTCACAAGCATCGTCGTATCAGATGCGTATTCAAGACAGAGGTTGAATCATGTCCGTTGGGCAGAATATGGTTGGTTTTAGTCCACTCTGTTACAACTGGTATGTGATTGCATTCACAAGGTGGAGTTTCCCATGCACATGCGGCATAAGCCGGATGTGACCTTGGTGAGCAGGGTGGCTGGCGGCTGTTGCTGTTCAAGAATTGAACATTCGCCCGATAAGAAAATGGCCCCGGAAAAGTGCCGGGGCCGTCTGAGATCTACTTTGTGCTGATTTCAATAGTGGGGCTTGCATCAGGGACAAGATGCCGGCGCGGGTCCGCCGCTAAACAGGTAGGCCACCAGGTAAGTGAGGTCCTGAACGTTCACAGCCTCCTGAGCATCTCCATTGACATTACCTTCCTCGAAACAGCTTGGCGGGGGACCTGCATTGAAGAGGAAGGCGACCAGGTAGGTGAGGTCGGACACATTGATGTCGTCGAACTCGTCGCCATTGACATTGCCCCGAATCGGGGGTATGCAACAGCCTGCATCACAGGCGTCGCCGGTACCGTTACCATCGCTGTCTATCTGGTCAGGATTATAGGTGAACGGACAGTTGTCCTCGTCGCAGGTGTTGGCCGGGAAGCCGGGATTACCATAACCGTCGGCATCGAAATCTGTACAGGTATCGCAGCTGTCACCTATTCCGTCGGCGTCGAAATCGTCCTGGTCGGCGTTGGCTATGCCGGGGCAGTTGTCGCAGGCGTCACCGAGGAGGTCACCGTCGCTGTCAAGGTTCTGAGCGGTTGCTGTATCCGGGCAGAAATCGGTTTCACAGGTATTATTCGGGAATCCAGGGTCGCCGAACCCATCGCCGTCGACGTCGGTACAGTCGTCACAGACGTCGCCGACGCCGTCACCATCGCTGTCCACCTGGTTGGGGTTGTATACACTCGGGCAGTTGTCTTCGGAACACGTGTTGGCGGCGAAGTCCGGGTCTCCGAAGCCGTCATCGTCGGTGTCGGTGCACTCATCGCAGACATCGCCGATTCCGTCGCCATCAGCATCTGCCTGATCGCTGTTCGCCAGAAGCAGACAGTTGTCGCAGGAATCTCCAACGCCATCGAGATCGAAATCTTCCTGGAGCGGATTGGGGTCGTCAGGACAGTTGTCGTCGGGACACACATTCTCGGGGAATCCCGGATCCCCGAAACCGTCATTGTCGGAGTCGATACAGACATAATCTCGAGACAACACCTTGGATACAAACAGGTCGAAGCCACCCTGCACAGTATCGATGAGAGGATCCTGGACAGGGAAATTGGAAGAGCCAGTCTGGCCCGTCAGATATGCGGCAGTGTCATCATCGGCAGCAATGGCGTAGCCAAAATCAAAGCCAGATCCTCCGAGGAAGGTTAAATAGGCAAGAGTATCCCCAACTGGCTCATAGAAGCCCACAAACAGGTCATAGGCACTGCGTTTGGTGTCCTGGAAGGGGTTGACCAATGGGAAGTCAGAAGAGTTCGTGTGGCCCATGAAGAAGACCTGGTCAAGTCCATTGATACGGATTCCTCCGGCGTACTCAGAGCCGCCACCGCCGAGATAGGTGCTGAAACTAAGCGACGGCCCGGTGGGATCGATTTCGCAGAGGAAGGCCTCATTGGCACCGTCGAAGACGTCGTCCACGCTATTGACAACAGGAAAATCACTTGAAAAAGTATAACCATGCAGCCAGTAGTTGCCTGCGGAGTTTACATCGATGCCAGTACCAATGTCGTCACTGCTGCCTCCGAGATAGGAGCTGAACAGCAGGCTTGAGCCTGTAGCATCATACTGGGCGATGAAGACGTCACCGAGGCTGCCGCCGCCGAAAGAGCTGTCATAGGCTCCCTGAAGTGGCAAATCAGATGATGAAGTATAGCCGGAGATGACAGGAGAGCCATCAGCCTGCAGGCTGAGGCCAAAAGCGGCTTCTTCGCCGCTGCCCCCGTAATAGGTAGCGTAGTCAAGTGTCTGGCCATCTGCCGAGAACCGCAGGGCCAGGGCGTCCTGACCACCGTCAAGAGTACCATCGTGAGCGTTGACGATTGGGAAATCTGAGGAGGAACTATAGCCTCCAACAACGGCACGGTCGGAACCATCGAGGCGAACCGCAGTGGCGTAGTCAGCGCCAGAGCCACCGAGGAACGTGCTATAGGATAGTGCAGCTCCGGTGACACCAATATGCGTTACAAAGAGGTCCTCGTTGCCAGCCAGTGATCCCTGGTAGGCAGCCTCGACAGGGAAGTCATCAGAATTGGTGTTGCCGACGACTATGATGCTACCATCACCGACAGCAGTCAATCCGGCAGCCCTGTCATCGCCGTTGGCGCCACCGAGATAGGTGCTGTAGAGAATCGAGTCACCTTCCGGGGAGAGCTTGGTGATAAAGGCGTCATACGTGGAAGAGTCAACTCCCGAATAGGATGAGTCGAACGGATCAGCTATGGGGAAGTCAATAGAAACAGAATACCCCGCGACGTAGGTATTGCCGTCGGCATCCACATCAATGGCCCTGCCATGGTCATTACTACTTCCGCCAAGGAAAGTACTGAAGTCAAGCATTGGATCGACGATCAATTGGTAGTTGGCATTGTAGTCGTCGATAGAAAACCCGAATGTGTCTTCCCCCATGAGTTCGTACTGGGCCTCAACCGGTACTACCTGACCCTCTATAATCTGAAAGACGACCGGCCGGCGTTCGGTGATGATGCCGAGTCCGGTGGCAATCTTAAGCTCACCATGCGGGCTTATCCAAAGGCTGTCAGCGCCCTCATATCGGAGTAATAGCTGACTGGGATCGGCTGAGGGAGCCACGATGAAGTCGTATTCCAAGCGACGGCCGCTTCCCCGAAAGCGCAAGTCTATATTCGGATAGATGTTAGAGACATAGAGCTCTCGAAACGACGGGACTGACGTCGCCCAGTTGATGGGGCCGCTGCCTATGAGGTAGTTTGTGTGTCCAGGTGCCGGTGTCTGTCCTACCAACTGATCGAACCCCTGGGAACCAACAACAGTGGTTCGGACAACGGTCCAATTCAGATGTGTGGCATCGCGCTCATCATGCGGACCAGTTCCCCAAACAGGGCCATCCTGATCACCATTCACCGGCTCTGTGAAATGATAGTATATGGCATCGTTGGTGAACCAGATTCGAGCACCGTTGGCGTTGGCGGTATATCTCACGCGCGAATCGAATTGGCCCCGATTCTCTTCAAACACCAAGGGCGCTTTCCGAAATGACTCTGCCTGAGGAAGGCCATCCGACAGAGCTTGGTCACAGATCAATAGTATCAGCGAAAGTAACAATAGCGGCAGCAGCGCACAGTTGCCAAGTGTGCGCCAGGATGTAAGCGTGCTCACAGACGTTCTCCGGGTGCTGACGTGTTTACTGGTGTAGAGCAATGCAGGCATTGTAAAAATACCA
>WJKG01000368.1 GCA_014729205.1 candidate division GN15 bacterium
CGATAGTAGCGCCGTGGCTGCATTGGACGTCCTCGTTAAGGATCTCCAGTTCGGGAATCGTCTCTGCCCGGGCACCGCGATTGAGCAGCAGGTTGCGGTTCTCCTGGTAGGCCTCACAGGTTTTCGCCGTCTGCTCGATCCGGATCAGGCCGGTGTAAGCAGACATGGCCTTGTCGCGCAGGACAACTTTCATATCGATGTCCGAATGAGTGTTGCCGTGGGCGTGGTGGTGCAGCGTGTGATTGTCGAAATGCTGACGATCAGTGCCGAACAGCACACCATACATCTGGCTGTCCGCACCCCGGCCGTTAAGCGTCACGCCGAAGTTCTGTTTCGACAGGTTGGCGCCGAAAGCCATCGGGTAGGTGAGCATGCTGGCGCCGCGTTCGATCTTTCCACGGTGAGTCAGGTAGGAGTTGGTTCCCATACCCTGGCGCTGCAGCATGAGGTACCGTGTGCGACTGTCCTGGCCGCCGAAGATCTCTACGGCACCGTTGGAGTGCGTGATGCCGTCATCAATATCGCTTGAGCCGCCGGCATACTCATCGACAATCGTAATCTCCGCGTTCTCCTCGACCACAATAAGGGTCCGTGGGAATTGGGCGGAACCCGGATCGCCGGCTTCGCGCAGGAGATGCAGTGGCTTGGTGAGGGCACGCCCGCGGGGGACATACACGAATATACCATCGTTAAACAGGGCGCAGTTGAGCGCCTCGAACTTGCCGCTGGCTTCGTTGACCAGCTCGAACAGGTGATCCTCAACGATCTGCGGATGTGATTCGATAGCCTCTGACAGGGTGGAGACCACGACGCCTTGCTCGGTGAGTTCGTCGCCGGCGTGGACTGTGATATCACGCCCGCCGTGGCTAATGACCAGCCCGCAGATGGCGCCTTCCTGGAGATGCTTCAGCTCCAGCTTCTCGACCTCATCGGTTCGCTCGCGGAACGAGGAGTCGACCATCTGGTCGCGCTTGATCTCGAACGCTGCCGGGTCGGTGTATCGCCACAGGTGCAGACCGCGAGGGGGAAGAGGCTGGGTATTGAACAGTTCCCGGGCGCGCTCGCGGCGACGTTTCAGCCAGACCGGCCCGCGCAGCAATTCGGGGGATAAATCCGGGATTTGTATTGAGACGCCGGTGGCACCGACGGTAGTTGCTGTGTTTTCCATCAGCCAATAGATCCTTCCATTTCAAGTTCTATCAACCGGTTCAGCTCGACCGCGTATTCCATCGGGAGCTCCTTGGTGAACGGCTCCATGAAGCCATTGACGATCAACAGCCGCGCATCGTCCTCGGTCAGGCCGCGGGAGGTCAGGTAGAAGAGCTGCTCTTCGGCCACCTTCGACACACGCGCTTCGTGCTCGACCCGGACCTGCTCGTTGTCGATCTCCATCGTTGGGTAGGTGTCGCTGCGGGCATCCTCACCGATCAGGAGCGCATCGCACTCCACCGACACCTTGGCGTCCTGCGCATTCTTGTGGACCTTCACCAGACCACGATAGGAGGCGCGCCCGTTGTCCTTCGAAATGGACTTGGATGTCACGCGCGAGGAAGTTCGCGGCGCGGCATGAATCACTTTGGCGCCGGCATCCTGGTGCTGGTCGATACCAGCAAAGGCTACCGAGAGGATTTCTCCCTTGGCGCCCTCACCCAGAAGCTGGATGCACGGGTACTTCATGGTCAAACGGGAACCGATATTGCCATCGACCCACTCAACCGTCGCATTCTTGTGGGCCGACGCTCGCTTGGTGACGAGGTTATAAATGTTGCGGGCCCAGTTCTGGATGGTCGTGTAACGAATATAGGCATCATCGAGCGCTATCAGTTCCACCACGGCGGAATGCAGGCTATCGGTGGAGTACACCGGCGCCGTGCATCCTTCGATGTAGTGGACGCGAGCGCCCTTATCGGCGATGATCAGTGTCCGCTCGAACTGGCCCATATTCTCGGCGTTGATGCGAAAATAGGCTTGTAGCGGGATCTTCACATCGATGCCAGGCGGCACATAGATGAACGACCCACCGGACCAAACGGCCGTATTGAGGGCGGCGAATTTGTTGTCTGTCGACGGAATCACCGTGCCGAAAAACTTCTTGATAGTATCCGGGTGCTCGCGCAGGCCGGAGTCCATGTCCATGAAGACGATGCCCTGATCGGTCAGTTCCTTTTTCATGGAATGGTACACGACCTCGGACTCGTACTGCGCCGAGACGCCGCCAAGGAACTTCTTCTCCGCCTCCGGGATACCCAGGCGATCGAAGGTCTTGCGTATGTACTCGGGTACATCGTCCCAGTTCTTCTCCTGTTTCTCGATCGGCTTCATGAAATAGTAGATATTCGAGAAGTCGATTTCGTTGAGCAGTGAAGTGTTACCCCAGCGCGGGGTCGGTTTCGACAGGAATATATCAAGCGCCTCGTGACGGATGTCCGCCATCCAGCGCGGTTCATTCTTCATCTGGGAGATCATCTCCACGACTTCGTGGCTGACCCCTTTGGCGCCCTTATGGAAGTACTCAACCGGGTCCTTGAACCCATACTTGGTGGCGTAGTCTTCGTTGAGGCGCCGTAGCTGCTCGTTCTGCTGGTTGCGTGCGGTCTCGGCCATAGCTACACCTCCACTTTATCGCCGACCTGCTTCTCGAGCCACTCGTAACCGGATTCCTCCAGTTTGAGGGCCAGCTCGGGGCCGCCCGATTGCACAAACTGGCCGGCCATCATGACATGCACCTTGTGCGGCTTGACATAATTGAGCAGGCGCTGGTAGTGCGTGACCAGAAGCAGGGCGTTGTTCTCGTTGTGAAAACGATTGATACCATCGGAGACCGTCTTGAGGGCGTCGATGTCAAGGCCCGAGTCGGTCTCGTCAAGAAGTGCCAGTTTCGGGTTGAGCATGGTCATCTGCAGGATCTCCAGCCGCTTCTTCTCACCGCCAGAGAAACCCTCGTTCAGGTACCTCGTTGCGAATGAACGGTCGATCCCCAGCTCTTTCATCTCCGAGGTAAACCATTTGCGGAAGTCGGACATGTCGGCATCCTTGCCGCGATGCGACTGAATCGCTGCCCGCATGAAATTGGCGACCGTGACCCCGGGGATAGCCAACGGGTATTGGAACGCCAGGAATAAACCGGCACGGGAGCGCTCATCGGCCTCCATCTCCAGTAGGTCTTTACCCTCCAGCGTCACCGTCCCCTTGGTGATCTGGTATGACGGATGGCCCATGAGAGCATTGGACAGGGAAGACTTACCGGAACCGTTACGCCCCATAATGGCGTGAATCTCGCCC
>WJKG01000369.1 GCA_014729205.1 candidate division GN15 bacterium
CTGCCGGGTGACTATGCCAGTGACGATGAGGATCTGGCCGGTATTACCTTTACGACGCTGAATACGGCGACGATTCCGGCCGCCGTGACTGGCTTCGAACTGAACTACGTGGGTACGAAGAAGTTTGACTTCGACGACACCCAGGTCAAGTTCAAGTGGGCCCCGGTTTCCGGTGCTGACTACTACGAAGTCTATGCCAAGAATAACAAGGGCGCGACCAACTTCGTGAAAGTTGATACCGTCAATCATGCCGACCACCTGACCAGCCAGGTCACCACGGTCGACTTCACCGATACTCTGGCCGCCAGCGATGGCTATCCCGTGCTGAAGACCTTCGACATCTATGCTGATGACAAGAAGGACAACGGCACCGACCGCCTCTTCACGCCGTTCACCGATGGTGCTCAGGTTACCTTCAAGGTGCGTGCGGTCAACTCCGCCGGCGCCGGCGACTGGTCCAGCACGATCACCGTGATGGACGAGACCAAGCCGACTCCGGGTGTTACCACCACGGTTCCGACCGATCCGGGTGGCGGTAACTACTACGACACGACCATGAACACGGTCTACCTGACCGACGGTACACTGGCCGCCGGTGATGCCTGTCAGGGTCAGGACATCTCGGCCGACGCTTCGGGCTCCGACACCGCTTACACTGTCCGTGTCTGGTTCGACCGGATGGAGTATCTGGAAGACAACGTGAGTTTCGCCTTCAGCGAAGCCGGTGGTGACCCGAGCTATGTCCTTCCGACAAATAGTGCCGAATGGAAGTGGGTCGACGCCTCGACTCGCGACGGCTACGCTGAGATCACGATTCCGGCTGGCAGCATGGGTGCTGTGGACTCGATGGCTGTTACCTTTACCGATAACTCCGGTAATGATACCACCATCTACCACCAGCTCCTGCCGGTGCTGAACTTCACCGCTCCGGTTGATACCACGAGCACTTTCCATGCCAAGAAGGGTGCCGCTAACGATTTCACGGTTACGTGGACGACCACCAATCATGACTTCAATGACGGCAACCAGCTCTCTGGTGCTACCAACCTGGATCTGTTCTGGTCCGTCGATGGCGGTACCACCTGGCACGATACCTTGACGGATAACACCGACCTGTCCAGCTGGACTACCTTCGGTGCCGCTACCAAGGTGCTTGAGATGGCCGCCGATAATGATACCATCCGTACCGCTACGGCGAAACTCGGTTTCAAGAAGAACGGTTGCGATGATTGCTTCCGTTATGTCACCGACAACTTCGTCTGGGGCGGTCTGAAGTGGACCATTTCCTCGACAGACTCCACCGCTATTGTCAGCGATGACTCGACCTACTACGATGCCGGTGGTTTCGATTCCTCCACTGTACCGCTCACCTTCGAGGTGATTGGTCTGGATTCCGTGATCGTCCAGCTCGATGATGGTACTGGTCTGGCCTACTCCGATACGGTTCGTATCGCTGATTGGACGGTCCTGGATACTATCACTGTCAACTGGACCCCGGAGATCTCGCCGAACGCCGAGGCTGGCTATACCGCGACGATGGCTCTTCAGCACTATGCTGATGCAGCGGTTGCTCAGGACTATGAGCCGCGCGAAGCCCTGCCGTGGACATTCGACGTGGAGCACGACTACATGAAGATCACCAACCCGGATGCCGAGAACGTCTCCGGTGGTGAAGCCTTCAGTGCCGGTACCGGTATTGTCTGGACCTACGTTGGCCCGGATGCTGCTAAGGCCGTGCTGCACTACATCCCGGATGGTACCGATGCTAACAGTGCCAACTGGGCTGATACTACTCAAATTGATACCGTAACGCTGTCTGATGGTAACTATGACACCTGGACCCCGCCGGCGAACGCCCCGAGCAACAACAAGGCTCGTATCCTGGCGATTGACATGAATGGCGACTCGGCTCACGCCTCCCCGCTGTTCACCGTCTCCGGTGTTACCATTACCACGCCGGCTGCTGATATTCTCCGCGGTGATGCTACCAATATCGTGATCAGCGAGGTTGGTGGTGCTGGCCTCAACGGCGCCGTCTATTACTCCTGTGACAACTTCAGCAGTGACTCTGTTGAGGTTGATGACGACGCTGGTGGTGGCAGCCCGTGGGACTGGAGCACAGCTATTCAGACGACCGATGCAACGGTCTGTGAGCCCTGTGACACCGCCAAGCTGCGTATCTGGGGTTCGACCGACACCAAGACGTATGCCACAACCGATGCCTTCGCCTATGAGGGTTACGTTGTGACTGCTCCGGATTCGTCCAACGCCGATCTGTTCATCGATAGCTCGGTGACGATCACCTGGACGACCGTCGGTGATGCTGCCCACGATGCGTTGAATGTTGACCTGTACTACACGCAGAACGGTGGTCCGTTCGATCCGCTGGATGGCGGTGACTGGACCGCGATCACGACCAATATTCCGAATAACGGCTCCTTCACCTATTCGATCTCGAATAACCAGGCCTGGTATTCGAATACGGTCCGTTTTGCCGTGGCTGCCACCGGTGAGGCCAACAACCTCTGTGCCGGTGACACGCTCGAAGTCGTCTCCATCAAGATCACCAAGCCGGTTGCCGGAGCCGCCTCAGGTTACGACAACAACGGTGCGCATGATATTGAGTGGAGCCTGTACGGCAAGCACTACGACTGGAGTGCCGTCAACCTGATCTTCGAGTTCTCGCAGAACAGCGGTGCGACTTGGGCTCAGGTGGCTGGTGCGGCGTCTGTTGACGCTGACCTCGGTACCTTCAGCTGGGATCTCAGTGCGCAGACCGACGTTGGTGGTGGTGGCCCGCCGGTTACCGCCGGTAACACCTACCAGCTGCGTGTGCGTAACACTGGCGGTACGACCTGGTACTACTCACCGATCTTCGAGGTTGTTGAGTAACCCAACCAGAAACGTACTACTGATCTGATATAGATCATCCCAACCGGGGATCGGGAAACCGATCCCCGGTTTCTTTTTATCGGTGCCCCACCCCTCCGGAGTGGTTTCTTTCTTCGCTCTCGTGATTGTGGGCGGCTGTCGAATCTCCCGTAGGGCAGAATGCCGAAGGCGTTCTGCCATCATCACTGTCCCCCACCCGAGTCATCGCGAGAAGCATTGCGAAGCTCCATTCGTCATCGCGAGGAGCGTGGCGAAGCAGCGACGTGGCGATCTCAAGAAAGGACGAGAAGGCTCGAGTGTCCGGTTTACTACCAACGTGCCTTGAGATTGCTTCGTCCCTGCGCGCGACAGGCGGGGCGGTCCTCGCAATGACTTGATTGCGTGCAGCAGTCAAATCTCTCGTGGGGCCGGGTGCCCCAATTGGAAGTAATGGAATCTGTTTCCTTTTGGGGAAGGAGACCAAAGGCGTTCTGCCATTTTGAGATTCACTGCTCAACCATGAAGAAAGCAGAACTCCGGAGACTACAAACAGCTGGGTCACCTGGAGGAACATCGATGCCATGGGGCCACGATGGGGATCTGCGAAGTTGTTCAGACTCCAACTTGACGACAGACCACAAAAGCGCCATTATGCACCGAATGAGTGCGGCGTCGGAAGTCAGGCTTATGGCGATGCACTTCAGCAAGCAAGCGCACATTGTCATGAGAAAGAGAGTTCCAAAATGGACGTCCGTCCCGATCTTGCTATCAAGCGTATGAAAGCGGCATTTATAAGAAAGCTGATTGGACCGCGTGTCCAGGCGCTTGTGGTACAGTCCGAATCCGGCCCGTTTGCGATCGATCCCGAGGACGAATATGGCGTCGGTAGAAAGCTCCGAAAGAACGGGCGTTACGGCGTCAAAGAAGTGGATCGCCTGCGCCCGCTGCTAACCCCGGAGTCCTGTGTCCTGTTCGTCGGTGCGCACATTGGCACCCTGGCAATACCAACTGCCTGCTTGTGTCGTCACGTGATAGCGGTTGAAGCGAATCCGTCGTCACATGCATTGCTTGAAATGAACGTCTTGCTGAATCAGCGTACAAACTGCCGTACGGAAAACGTTGCCGCCTGCGATGAGGACGGGTGGATTGAGTTTCTCGTAAACCGAGTGAACTCGGGTGGATCCAAGCGTGTACCGAAAGCCCGCCAGTATAGATACTATTACGACAATCCGAAGACTATTCGTGTACCGTCGGCTCGCCTCGACCGATTGTTTGAGGGGCAGGATATTGATGTCATTGTCATGGACATCGAAGGCTCCGAGTATCACGCGCTAAAGGGCATGCAAACCATCCTATCTCGCTGTCGTGCTTTGGTGGTCGAGTTTGTACCACATCATCTCAAGTATGTTGCCGGGATCACCGTCGAGCAGTTCCTTGCGGTGATAACTCCACACTTCAGCACCATGACGATACCTTCGAAAGGCGTCACGGTTGGCGCTTCCGAATTCGAGCGAAACCTCACGGTCATGTATGAGCAGGACGAAGAGGACGGAGATATCCTCTTTCAGAAGTAGTGTCTTGGAACCTGCGGATTGCGCTGGCGTCTTGTGTCGGGGAGGAGGCCAACTGCCATTTGCCATTCTCACCGCTTTGTATCGTGCTTTGTAATTGGCAGGTCCCCGTCCTGGCCCTGCCGTGCATCTGGTTCGGGATTAGGGCTTAGTACCAGAGGCTTTCTGCCATTGTGAGATTTGCTGCTCAACAATGAAGAGCGCAGAACCCTGTCTTCAGGGTTCTGCGCTACAGAGGACTACATCTTGTCAATCAGCGGCTACCGGGTCAAGTCGGCCCGCGTTACCTTGAGCTTGCCGAAGCTGTCCTCGCTGATTACATAATACCAATCGGCAAACCGCTCGTTGAGCTCCTGGCTGATACGCTCCCCTCGCTCGACCCTGGCCTGCCAGGCCTGGTACTCCTTGGCTCGGGCGGAGTTGGTGGAGTCCTGAGCCGTCCACAACGAATCCGGCCTGGTCTCGAACTCTCGATTGGTCGGCTCCGCTGGCGCTGGCGGCAGTTCGTCCTTGGCAAAGCGTGTGGTGATAAACAGGTAGCGCGCGGCACCACCTTCTTTTTGCTGCTCATCGGCCCCAGCGGTGTTAACACCGGCGCTGAGCTCGAGACCGCTGCCGTAGACAACCTCGCCGAATCGAAGCGTGTAGTAGACATGATCGGCAGTGCGGACCTCCATTTCGCCCTCGTTGGAAACCAGCGAACCATCGCTGCCAATGAAAAAGCCCTTATTGCGCAGTGAGAACAGTGTCTGACGGTCTATCTCGCCTCCTTCAGCATCCGCTCTCAGACTGGCCGAGAGTCCCGCCGGCTTGGGCCGGACACCGACAATCGTCAGCGTATCCAGCGTGGTCAGCATGTCGGCCACAACAGCGGAGTCCGGATCGGCCTTGAGACCCACCAGATCCCATTCCTCATCCTGTTTGCGCAGCGTCAGTTTCTCAATCTGGTCCACCGACTGGGTGCGCTCGTTGACGCGATAGTTGTCTATTACCACCTGATCGATCTTCCGCTTAACCACCTGCAACAGATCGGTTTCGATCCAGTCCTGGAAACGGGTGGACAGGTCAACATCGACCCGCGAAGCATATATCCGGTTGCTGCCGGGCACACGAACATACCGAAGGCCCGCTCGGCCTTCGACAGGATCGCCGATAATCAGGTCGGCCAGGGTTTCCTCGTGTTTCTTGAGTGTAACGCGTTTGCCGCGTCCGGTCAGCCCGGCGGTTTCATCGAGCGGATCCAGCGTACCGGTGAGGGGC
>WJKG01000370.1 GCA_014729205.1 candidate division GN15 bacterium
ATTTGCGCTTGTACCCACCCCACCGATAGGCACCATCAAGACGGAAAAGGACGCCCTCATACTCAGATTCGGAGATCTTGACATCATCGTCGTATACATCGGTTCGGCCCCCGAAACGGAAGATGTCCCCGGTCAGGGCAAATGACTGGGAAAGCTCATAGAAGGGACGACCCATCGACAACCCGACGAAGTTGTCCAGGGCGTTCCCACTGTATTGCGCTGAAACCAGAAACGGCCGACCATAGAAACGATAGTCAAGGAATTTCGACCTGAAATAGCTGTCCTCATTGGCGGGATCAACGTAGTACAGAGAAACAGCTTGGTTGTTACCAAGGAAGTTGTCCTCGTCGAACCCGATCTCGTACTCATAGTCCTGTCCCTCTTGCGACACGGTGAGTCCCCCCGTCAGACTCCATTGGTCGACAGTAACCACACGGACAATGAGCAGGCTGTCTTCCTGTACATCAGGTTGAACCCACGCATCATAAATAGAGAGACGCTCGCGCAGATTGCGTTCCGTTTCACGGGCGAGCTCGTTTCGATACGGCTGCCCCACATCCAGCAGAACCTCGCGAGCGATGACTTCCTGTCGTGTGACGATATGCAGCCTGTTCGCCCAGTCGAAGATGAATGCGTTGTATTCGGGATCGGAGGTATCGAATATCTCACGATTGTCGATAACAATCGAGTCTACAATCATGCCCTCGACAGTAGACTGACTATCGGCAGCATAGGCGGTGGCGAGGATCAGTAGCCATATACCGACAGCAATCATGAGTTGTCCGCGAAGTCGCCTCAGAATGGTACTCCGGAAGTAAACAGCCAGCTTTGCCCCAAGATGAAATGCACGGGGGAGCGATGCAACAAGTAACTACTCAGGGCCTGATCATCCAGCGACGCGACCGCGTCAACAGGAGCTGCACAAGAAAGGGGATTAGTACGATATCGAAGATGAGCGATCGCCAGGCACTCCCGGTTGCATCGGCAGCAGCTTTGAAGCAACCGCAGTCAATACTCAGCCCGCGCGATATGGCACTGACAAGCGCAATAAGGAACACCATCAGCATCACGCCTATCCAGGCAACCGATCCGCGGAAGTAGATCCCCAGGATGAGCCCGACTCCGCACAGGAACTCCAGCCAGGGCATAACCAGCGCCATCATGTTGATCAATGAGCCTGGCACCATATGGTAGTACCATATAGATTTGGCGAACGAGCCCGGGTCGATGATCTTGTAGAACGATGCATAGATGAAGGTTATCCCGAGGATCAGGCGCGAGACCATGGTCAGCCAGTCATTGTCGATCACTGCTCGCATTCCGGGCTCCTTTCCAGGGGCTCCCCAAATTCAGCCCACTCACGCGAGCCGCCGAAAAAGATCTCGACATTAGTATACCCAAAAGCCTGCATGTTCCGGGCAAGGTGCAAGGAGAGGTCACATTCCTCACCGGAACAGAAGATAATGATCGGGTGGTCCTTGGGTACACCGAGGGTAGAGTCGAAGTACTGACCAAGATCGCCTGGCGGCAAGTAATCGAACGGTACGTTGATCGACCCGGGAATCGTCCCACAGGCAAACTCCATCGGCTCACGAGCATCGACAAACAACGCCTCACCCTGGTCGTGCTCCATCCGAGCCACCTCAATCCCTATGAAGGGGGGATCGCCCTCTTCGGCCTCCGGCGGAATAACAGGCCCTTCACCGGAAGAGAGTTCGCGCCATTTGCCTACGTAGGGGATGCTGTTTGGCGAGACGGCATTCACCGCGAGTGCCAAGACAACTGCGAGCAGTAAAAGGATGATAGCCTGACGCACCATAGAAGTCTGCCTTTCTTAGTTGCTGCCTTATACCCCATTGGATCAAGAGCGTTCATGAAACTGCATCCAATTGATCGCCAGCGCAACGCTTTTCTCAACACGGACCATCCATGTCCTGTTCCCACACAGAACGGGTATAGTAATAGATCGGCATTTTGCTTCACCGGACTAGCTTCTCACAACCAACATCGCCCTATTCTCAGCAGACTGAAATGTCCCCACAAAACAACAGGACCCGCTGATGAAGCGGGTCCTGTCAATGAACTGCTCTGGATTTGTCAGGCCGAACGTCGGGTCAGACTATACCCCGAAATGGGGATGTGTTTTCCGTGTCACGCTCGCTGAACCGGGAATAGACCAGCGAATAACGTCCACGGAGAATCTTGCCGACGACCGAGGCAAATTTGTTTGGGGCCAGTGCCTGCAGTCCAAAGGAATGCCAACAATCCTTGTTACCAAGTTTGGCGTACTCGATTTCTGCTTTTCTCTTTGGCATGATATCCAACTCCCTACTTCAAGTTTCCCCCCCTATCGTCTCGAAGTGGTTACTGATCGGTTACACGTTTGACGGCGGAAACTTCAGGGTGCTGGGAAAAAACTGGCTGAGGGGTATCACCTCCTAAACGACTGACGTCGTGATCTCTGTTTTGATTCGCACTTTACGGGCTTAACAATGAACTTCAGTCAAGGTACTTACGCGAACATAGAATAATCACTGTTCATTAATGAGTCGTTTGACATACACCTATGCCGTCATTTTGTCCTGTAACTTCTTGATAGCACGATGTTTATAAATATTGACAACTTGTTGTGTGATACCCAAAATATGGGCAATTTCTCTCTCCTTTTTGCCGGAGAGATAATGCTTGATCACCTGTTTCTGGCGAGGTGAAAGGGAGTGATTAATGTGATACTTGAGTTTGCTTCGATACTTATCAAGCCGCTCGCTGCGAGCAGCTTCGGCATCAATCCGGTGGTAGGCCGATTGCTCGTTGGCAAATGACTCCAACAGCAGCCGATCAACCAGGATCTCGGCAAACTCAGATTCGCGCCTGCGTGACATGACGTATGTACTTGATGGTCAATATGTTAACTCGTACTTCTTGCGAAGGGATTCGAGCTCCGACATGCTCAAACCGAACTTATCGGCTGTCTCTGAACGGATTTCACCAAGGGCAACCTTGCGCTCGTATGCCGACAGGTCATTGGGAAGTGAGTGATAGCGCTTCTTGTAGTGCTCAATGATCTTCTGCTCCCGCTGCCGTTGCTGCTCCTTTGCGGAGAGAACCTGTCGATTGTCGCTTTCCGTTGATTGACTTCGACTTGAGATGGAGTCAAGGAGACTGTCCTTGCGCTCCAATTGAGACGAAAGCGAATCGATATCCGCCCGATGCTGCAGGGCCGCCCGATTAATCACAGTAAGGAAGTCAAGTTGTTGCTGGGCCGTGGCTTGCTTGACTGAATCGAGTACCTGACGGTGCTGACCAAGGGAATCTTGTAGTCGCTTGTTCAGCTCTTCACTGGTCTGTGAGTACATGGCATCCTGCTCTGAGTCAGCACGCAGGGCCTTGATGTAGCTGACCCCGAGCACGAGTGCCAAGAGCACCAACGCGGTCATGATCAACATTAACTTGCGCATACCGGCATCTCCCTTGATATGCGCGCAGATTATTGACCCCACGATCCGGAGTCAAGTTTGAACAATTCTATGGCTTGTACTGAAAGCAATGTCCGGCACGAAGGCTAATCAGGCGGCGGCCTCGGTGGCCTCTTCTTCGAGCTTCTTCAGTGACAGGTGCTCTTTCTTGAGATAATAAAAGCCCATAAGGGTCACCGGAATGTACTGCGCGGCATGAAGCACCAGGGCAAACGAAAGCGCTTCTTCGCCGTGTATTCCGTATTGGGCCAGAGTAAAAACTGTACCAGCATGATAGACA
>WJKG01000371.1 GCA_014729205.1 candidate division GN15 bacterium
CCCCAAAGGACCACCGCATTCTTAACTACAGTGCGGCGTTTGGCTTAAACTCAGTAATCGATTGGGTAGTGGGTCGATGTCGAGATGCACTGCCGACCAAACTCACGGATCAGTACATGCGTGATGAGCGAGGGTCTGTCTCGACTTAGAAGTCCATTCCACCCCTAACCCCGCTTGCCCAACGCCCCGCCACCCCCTATATTCCCTCCCTATGAAAACAACAGACTTACGCTCAGATACCGTCACCCGCCCCTCCCAGGAAATGCGGCGAGTGATGGCCAACGCCGAGGTTGGCGATGATGTCTTCGGCGACGATCCCTCGGTTATCGCGCTCCAGGAATACGTGGCCGATCTGTTTGAGGTTGAGGCCGCCCTCTATGTCCCCAGCGGCACCATGAGCAACCAGATCTGCCTGCGCGCTCACTCACAGCCCGGATGGGAGCTGTTGTGCGACCGCCAGTGCCATATCGTCAACTACGAGCAGGCCGGACCCGCCGTCCACAGCGGGTTGTTGGTCAACCTGCTCACCACACATCACGGTATGGTCACCGCCGATATGGTCCGCGAATGCATCCGTCCCAGAAACCTGCACACGCCCATCACCAAGATGGTCGCGCTGGAGAACACCCACAATCACCACGGCGGCACCATCCTCCCACAGGATGAGATCCTCGAGGTCCGCAAGGCGTGCGATGAGTTCGATCTCATCTTCCATCTCGACGGCGCCCGGATCTGGAACGCCCACGTCGCCACCGGCATGTCGCTCGCCGAACTGGTGCGCCCATTCCATTCCGTCTCGGTTTGTCTCTCCAAGGGCCTCGGGGCACCGGTGGGATCGCTCGCCCTGGGTTCTCGCGAGTTCATCGATCAGTGCATGCGCGAACGCAAGCTCTTCGGCGGTGGTATGCGCCAGGCGGGTATTATCGCCGCAGCCGGGCTCTACGCCGTCAAGCACAACATCGAACGCCTCACCGAGGACCACGACAACGCCCGCTATCTCGCCGAACGCCTCAACGAGATGCCGCTGTTCACGGTCGACATGGACCGCGTCCAGACCAACATCGTTCTGGCCGACATCACCACCGAGGAGTCCGCAACCTCATTGCTGGAACGTCTGCAATCGGTTGGTGTTTTGGGAGTACCGTTCGGACCGCAACAGATTCGTTTCGTGACGCATCTCGATGTCACCCGCGAGGACATCGACAACGCGCTCACCCAGATAGAAAGGTCGTTGTGAACAATATCACCTTCACCATTCTCGGTTCATCCTCAGGATTCCCGCAACCCGACCGCAACTCCGCCGGCTATGTCGTCTCCCATGGCCCTGCCCTTGTTCTCATCGATTGCGGGGGAGGGGTGACCAGTTCATTTATGCGCGCCGGCTTCGATCCTCTCGCGGTCGACCATGTGGTGATTACCCATACCCACCCCGATCACTGCTGCGAGATCCCGCTGTTCATCCAGTTGCAGCACCTTGCCGGTCGTGTCCGCCCGTTGACCATCCATGTACCGGAGGAATTCGTCGCACCATTGAAGGCGTTTCTGCCCTCCGTCTACATCATTGCCGAGCGCTTTCAGTTCGATATGACCATCCTCGGCTACACTGGCGGCACGGTCTTCGAGGAACCCCTGCATATCAGTGCCCATCCAAACGAGCACTTGGAGGGGTACGCCGATGATATCCAGCGGCTCGACCTGTCCAACAAGATGCAGTGCCACAGCCTTGTCATACAAGGCGACAGCGCCCGGATAGTCCACTCTGCGGACCTTTCCTCGTTCGAAGAACTCCGCCGTCTGCTCAAGCGCGGCGACGACCTCGTGATTGTGGAATCCACGCATATCGATATCACCGACTTCCTCTCGTTTGCCGGAAGCAACCCCCAGACAACTTACCTGATAACTCATCTTGGCGACGTTCGCGCCGTCGAGGAGCTACAGGGGCGGATCGACAAAACGGGCCTGGAAAACGTCCAGCTCGCCAAAGATGGTATGAGTATTCCCGTTACCGCCTGACCAGAGCCAGTTCAAATATCGCATGAAAAGAGCCCGCTCCTTGCAAGGAAGCGGGCTTCGTAATCGGCTGACAAGAGCTGGATTTGCCTACTTGCGTTTGCGACGCCAGCTTGATTTCATGAACTCCCGGTTCATCTGGGCGATGAAGTCCACCGAGATGTTCTTCGGACAAACCGCCTCGCACTCAAAGTAGTTCGTGCAGTTGCCGAACCCTTCCGCATCCATTTGAGCCACCATGCGTTCGGCGCGACGTTCCGCCTCGACCCGGCCCTGCGGCAGGCTGGCCAGATGACCCATTTTCGCCGCCACGAACAGCATTGCCGAGGCGTTCTTGCATGCCGCCACACAGGCACCGCAGCCGATACAAGCCGCAGCGTCCATAGCGCGGTCCGCCTCCTGTTTGGCGATCGGAATCGCGTTGGCATCAGGGGCACCGCCGGTGTTCACCGAAACATATCCGCCGGCCTGGATGACTCGCTCAAACGCCTGCCGGTTCACCACCAGGTCACGGATCACCGGGAAGGCCCGCGAGCGCCACGGCTCGATATAGATCTTATCGCCATCCTTGAAATGCCGCATATGCAACTGGCAGACAGTCGTGCTGCGCTCCGGACCATGCGCAATACCGTTGATCACCATCGAACACATGCCGCAGATACCCTCGCGGCAATCGTGGTCGAAATGGATCGGCTCGATGTCCTTCTCCATCAACTGCTCATTGACCACATCGAGCATCTCCAGAAACGACATATGCTCACTGATATCGCGGGCTTCATAGGTCTCCATCCGCCCCTTATCCTGCGCATTCTTCTGTCGCCAGACGTGAAGTGTCAGATTCATTACTTGTAGCTCCTTGTGGCCAGTTCAACATTCTCGAATTCCAGTTCTTCAACATGCCGTTTGGGTTTCTCACCGACCCCGGTGAATTCCCAGGCGGCCACATGGCAGTAGTCTTTATCGTTACGGACCGCTTCGCCCTCCTCCGTCTGGTGCTCCTCGCGGAAGTGTGCACCGCAACTCTCGTCACGTTCCAGCGCATCCCAGCACATCAGCTCACCAAACTCGAGGAAATCGGCTACACGCCCCGCTTTTTCCAATGACTGATTCATCGCTTCGTTGTCGCCCATAACCTTCACGTCCTCCCAGAACTCCTCACGAATCCTGGGAATCAGCTCCAGGGCCTTCTTTAATCCGGCCTCGTTGCGGGACATACCACAGTACTCCCACATGACATTGCCCAACTCGCGATGGAATGTATCCACTGTTCGCTTACCATTGATCGACAACAGCTTCTCGATGCGACCGTGAACCTCCTCATGGACCTTCTTGAATTCCGGATGATCCGTCGTAATGCCGCTCGGACCGGTGCGTGCGAAATAATCACCGATCGTGTACGGGATGACGAAATATCCATCCGCCAGGCCCTGCATCAGGGCCGAGGCCCCCAGCCGGTTGGCACCATGATCGGAGAAATTCGCCTCCCCGATCACGTGCAGGCCCGGGATGGTCGACATCAGGTTGTAGTCGACCCACAAACCACCCATCGTGTAATGGCTGGCTGGGTAAATCCGCATCGGTACCGTATAGGGATCGTCGCCGGTGATCCGCTCGTACATCTGAAACAGATTGCCGTACCGGTCTTCAATCGTCTGTTTCCCAAGACGATTAATAGCATCGGAGAAGTCCAGATACACTCCGCGGCCTGTCTCACCAACGCCGCGACCCTCGTCGCATACCTCCTTGGCCGAGCGCGAACTGATATCGCGCGGTGCCAGGTTACCGAAACTCGGGTACTTGCGCTCCAGATAATAGTCCCGATCTTCCTCGGGAATGTCGTTCGGGTGCCGATTGTCATCCTTGCTCTTGGGCACCCAGATACGCCCATCATTACGCAGCGACTCCGACATCAGTGTCAGTTTCGACTGGTAATCTCCGGACACCGGAATACATGTCGGGTGTATCTGGGTGTAGCATGGATTGGCAAAGGCTGCCCCGCGACGGTACGCGCGATAGTTCGCCGTTACATTACAACCCTTGGCGTTGGTCGACAGGAAGAACACATTACCGTAGCCGCCGGTCGCCAGTATGACTGCATCGGCGGCGAACGACTCGATATTACCGGTAACCATGTCTCGGGTCACGATTCCTTTGGCATGGCCGTCGACCAGTACCAGGTCCAGCATCTCATGACGCGTGAACAGCTTCACCTTTCCCGCCGCCACCTGACGACTCAGTGCCTGATACGCGCCCAGCAGCAACTGCTGCCCGGTCTGACCCCGGGCATAGAACGTGCGTGAAACCTGCGCTCCACCGAACGAACGGTTGGCCAGCGTCCCGCCGTATTCACGTGCGAACGGCACCCCCTGTGCCACGCACTGATCAATAATCTCGTTACTTACCTGCGCCAGGCGGTACACATTTGCCTCGCGCGAGCGGAAATCGCCTCCCTTGACCGTATCGTAGAAAAGTCGCCAGATAGAGTCACCATCGTTCTGGTAATTCTTGGCGGCATTGATGCCTCCCTGGGCGGCAATACTGTGGGCGCGACGGGCGCTGTCCTGGTAACAAAACGCCAGCACGTTGTAGCCCAGCTCCGCCATAGAGGCCGCAGCCGCCCCGCCGGCCAGGCCCGTTCCAACAATAATCGCCGTGAACTTGCGCTTGTTGGCCGGGTTGATCAGCTTCATGTCGAAACGGTGCTTATCCCACTTCTCCGCCAGCGGCCCCGAGGGTATCTTCGATTCCAGTTTCATATATGCTCAACCCTCCTGGTTTACAAATGAACGCCCGGCGGCAGGGTGATAATACCCGTCAGCACAGCCAGTGGCATGGAAATGTACCCGGCCACGACGATTACCGTCACTATCCGGGCCAGCGCCCGCAACTTTGGCTGGACACTCGGCCGGTTGAATCCCAGCGTCTGGAACACGCTGAATATCGCGTGCGCCAAATGGAACGACAGAAACAGCATGCCGAGAATGTAACCGATCGAAATCAATGGCTGCTGGAAACCCAGTATCACCATTGAGTAAACGTCGTGCCGACCCGCGGCATCATGTAGCCCCGCGTACTCCGGATGTGTCAGGAAGAACGTAAAATGGGCCAGGTGATAGACCACGAAAAAGAAGATCGCCAGGCCCGTGTAGATCATGGTTCGCGAGGTTATCGTCGCCGCCACCGTGTCTAC
>WJKG01000372.1 GCA_014729205.1 candidate division GN15 bacterium
CTGTCGGGCTCCGGTGGAGTCATGCACTGGGGGGCAGTTGGGGCTTGAGGGTTGGCGTTAACCCAGAAGGATCCGGCAAAGAGCTCGGTCCAATCCGAGTACTCGAAACCGTCGTAGGCCCTTGCCTGCCACCAGTAGTGGCTGTTGTCCACGAGCGGCGCAGATACGGTATACGAGGTTGAGTCTTCGCCCTCGGGTATGCCATAGCCCTCGATCGGGGCGGCGTCTTTCCATCCGGTGCTGGTATCACGGATTCCGTAGAAGTTGTAGGTGAGGACGTCTCCCTCGAAGTCTGTCGAGTTGGCGAGCCAGAGAGTCGGGAGGTCCGTTGCAACAACAGTATCGTTGAGCGGGGACAGGGTCACCGGGATAGTGGGCAGGGAGTTCATGTGGAACTGGAATGGAGTCCACGGCGACCAGGTCAGGCTGTTGTGGACCCGGATGCGGCCGTAGTAGTCGGTACCGTCGATTAGATCTGATCCGCCGTATGCAACGCTCGTGTCTGAACTGGCGAAGGGCGCCGGATTCCACATCTCAGCGTGAGTCCACGAGGTATCGGTACCAACTGCAATCTCGAATGAATCCTGGGGCAAGCCAGAAGAATCGTAGTACACCCACGAAAACTCAGGGGTATGCGATACAACATTCGTCCCAACTTCTCCGTCGAGATTGATGGCCATAACCAAGGGATTCGCCTGAGATGTATCCGAAACAGAGAAGAAATCCAAGATTCGAGCTACAAGCGTGTCGACAGAGGCGTAATCTGTACCGAACGATGGCGTCGGGCTCAAGTACTCGATCGGACAGCTCATGAAAACGGTCTTATAGGCGCCAGAGTAAGTCACTCCCATCACGCCCGGTGCAAAGACACCATTGAGCGCCGTCTGCCCACCCGAAGTCGCCGTGATAGCATCGGGAGAAAAACTCGGGGCGCTGGGAGAAACCTCGAAGCTAACGCCATCGGTGACCGCGTTACCGGTAACCCCCGTGACCGCGATCGGCAAACCAACCGCGCTGTCGGACAGGGCGACATGCAAGGTATCGCTCAGAAAAGACGGTGCATAAAAATCGAGAATCCGGGCCGTATTGGTTGAACTCACACAGAGACTACCGCCGTTGTTGAGATAACCGCTGATAGCAGGCCGGTCCCCTATCCCGATCTGACCGGTTGTCACCGGATTGCCGGTGGACTGACCGGTGAGCCAGAAAACAGCATAAAACGGCATCAGGTCAAGCGAGTCGGGCGACGATTCCGGCTCGTTATCAGGTACCTCCATAACCGCAAAACCAATGCCGAGCCGGCTCAGCGCTTCCTCGAGCGGTTCCTCATTATTGGCACCAATGTCGTCGTCAACGATCAACACTTCCGGCGTTCCTACCTGTTGCTCTATCTGCATCTCGAAGTAGTAGTCTCCTTCGCCGGATAGGGTTGAGTCGATGTCAAAGGCTATCGTGAACACGACCCTGCGCGAAACGAAGCTCTCAGGTATGCTGAATACGATGGGCTCTACGAGCTGTGCCTCAGCGGAAGTCGTCAGGGCGCCGTCTGTCCCAACACCGTTGTTGCTGAACTGGATCGTAGGTGCATCTGCAGACATCGTAGCTGATGCAGAGCCTGCTGAACGCATGAGGTTCTGCACCCGGCAGTTGAAGGCAATCGTCTCCCCCTGCTCCATGAATCCGTCACCATCACCGATCTGTTCGTTGAAGACAAGTGAGTCACTGCCAGTGAAGACCAGCCAAGGTCGCGAAAACGCGATGTCGAGGTCAGCGTACATCAGCGAGTCGGAATCGGAGACTTCCCAGACACCGATCTGGGATGTGTCGCCAGTATGTAGGTGGGTGTTGGGATCGCTAAAGGCGTGGAGTTCACGATTGTCGCTCGTGCCTGGGTAGGGGTCACCGGCATCACCGCGGCTACCTTCGAAGTTCAATGCCCAGTCACCATCGGCCTGGACGATACCCAACTGGTACTGAAACGGATTGGTATTGTTTGGCTGATCGAAATCCTGGTGATAGATGAGCAGGCCGTGGCCCGGCAGGTCTTCATCAAATCCATATGGCTGGCGGTTTTCCACCAGGAACCGCTCGGGAGCATAAATGGGCGGCTCACCCGGGGCCTGGCTGAGAATATACAGGGACGGCGTCGTCGAAAGCGGCGGTATCTCGGCCTGGTCGATATTCTGGAGTATCTCCGTTGGGGCCAACCAGCCTCGCAGAACCTTCGCCCAGCCGTTGGGATGCGCCGGGCGCTCCGAACCACCGTTGTAGCTGCCGGCGGCCATCAGGCACCAGCGGCCCAGCCCGGCGGAGCCGGGTGTATAGCTGACATCATACCAGTCCGGCCAGCCCAACACGTGACCGAACTCGTGAGAGAAGACGCCTATCGGGGACAAGCCGCCGCCGAGTTGCTCCTCTGGATTCATGGTATAACTCGCAATCGTAACGCCGTCTAGTTCTACGCCTTGGAGGCTACCCTTATGTGACCAGATGCCGGTCGCCCCGGTCTCCGCACCCGGCCCCGCGTGGATGACCGTAAGTCCGTGCAAAACCCCGCCCAAGGCATACTCATCGTATTGGACGTCATTGTCGGCCAGCGAGGCGACCTCGGCCGCCAGCTCATGGCTTCGGCTGAGCCCGTTGTCGTTGTAGACATAGTAGGAGTAGGGTTGCGATACCCTGTACGGACCATAGCATTCCCCCGTGACAAACAACTGGCTGTAGGAAACCTCCAGGTAGTAATCTGTCATAGAGCCGGTCGGGTTCAACGGACGACCGTCTTGGCCATCGCCAAAGAGAACCGAATCGAAGGTTGCGGCGGTCGCCTGCGCACCATGCCACTGCATCTGATGGTCTGGGAAATCAACCAGCAGGACACACAGTTTCATGGTGTCGACATCGTTGGGATCTTGATCATCAAGTCCAGCATCCCTGGCCACCCGCTCGAGTTGGTCCGTTGACCAAGTCGACATATGCAGTCCTTCCCGTTTCAGAAAGTCCTGCCACATGGTCAGCTTGTGATCCAGTGTACCCTCGGACTTCCATCGCTCCACCGCGTCAGCGGAAGGAGGTCTCGTCATTGCGGTCTCGATACAGATAGCCGTTAACAGCACAACAAGAATACACGCCATCCATCTGCGGCATCGGATCGTCGAAAACCTGAGTCTCATGGACTCCCCCGGCTTGTGTAAAATGAAAGAACTACTGAGCTGGTAACGCCTGAATCCCCCGAATCGCCCCTAGCGGGGCAGAGAGAGGTGTTGCAGATCTACTGTAGAATACTCGGTACTGCGTATTCTGTCAAGATACTCGCGTCGCAAGGGCGATCCTGAACCCTCGATGAGGGCACATCTATCGAGCAAAATGGAGCAGATTGTCGCGTGCATGTGCTTGGCCCCGGCTCAGAGATTGTAATGCGTAATTGATTCTCTCATAACAAGATAGCCTGAAGTGGGACTTGAGAAATCGCGAGAGTTTTGAGTATCTTCGGTGCACAGCATTCGTGACGATAGAATCCGACCCCGATTCACGATCCGATGTCTTGACACGTCGCCCTCTCGGCCTTATTTTGAACCCACGTGGATTGAGTTATGGCAATTGCTACCACGTTAAAGATAGTGCTAAACTGCCGCACGAGACATTGCGCCTCAGGCAGTCGATAGCCTGGGGCGTTCGACGTTTATGGTGGGTTGAGTTGTTGCGTATTGCAGCCACCGAAAAAAGGTGCTAAAAAGCAATTCCTCTACAGTTCTCCCCCTGTACAGCTCGTCGGCATGAACCTGCTCGTACCGACAGGAGAGTACAGTCATGCCTAAACCGAAACAAATTGATGCGTGCGCGTTCCTGGTCGACTTCACCTGGAACGGGAAGAGGTACAAGAGGGTCTTCAGATTCCCCAGGTGGCCCTGGCCCAAGGACGCCGCCCAGAACTACATCGAGTCGGTATTGGAAACCGGCGGGGAGCCCAAGGTCCTGCCCATGACCTTCAGGGAAGCGGCCAAGGAGTACATGGGGTGGGTCTCCGTAGTCAAGAAGAAGAAACAGTCAACCTGGATCGAGGACAACAAGCTGCTCTACTCGATCGAGATGTGGTACCGGGCCAGATTCGAGGGCAGGGCGCCCATGGTCCACTATCTTAAGGCCGAGGACGTCAGAAACTTTCGGTTGCACTTCATCGACGAGGAGACCTGGTACAAGGATGGTAAGTCCCGGCCCCGAAGACACGAGTTCCACACTTGGGAGCAGTACCGCCTGATTGGGTCCGCCATGTGGAGGTGGTACCTCTCCCGTAAGTATGTGACAGAGAACCCCTGGGC
>WJKG01000373.1 GCA_014729205.1 candidate division GN15 bacterium
CCGTCGACACCATAGTACTGAATACCGAACTTGACACTGCTCTCACCAAGGTACGGGGCCAGATCAATGGTCACCTCATACCAGGTCCAGTTGTCAAAGACACCGGCATCGTGCTCATTCCACAGCTCGGTCCAGGTGCCACCGTCGTCCGTGGTGATGTAGATGGTCAGATCGCAGTTGTCGTTAGGATCCACCGACCAGTAGTACGAACCCAGCCAGGCGAAGCTCAGATACCAGTTGGTGGCATCGGTGGTCAGGTCGATGGCCGGCGTAATCAACCATTCATCCTGCTGATTGAGGCCCGGATCATACACGCAATGTGCATTGGCGGTACCTTCAAACGGATTGTACGTTGACTCGGTCCAGGTCGTATCATTGGTCACAACCGTCGTCCAGCCCGCGGGCGGAACGCCGTTGTTGAAACCTTCAAAGAACAGATCGACACGGTCACCCTTGTCAAATTCAGGGGTACCTTCGATCGGGTTGACTTTAGCGTCAACCGGGAAGCGATTAGCAACCGGAGACTGAACATTAGCAGTGGCCTTCTGCTCGATCTCTGCCTGCAGGGCCGCCTGCTCAGCAGCCAGTCGGTCATTCTCTATAGCTTCCATGTCCGCATCCGGGGCCGATCCCTGGACCGTCACTGACGGCTTCGGCGGCTCAACCTTCTCGGAGCCGTCGCCGAAAGCGACCAGACAGAAGCTCATGACCAAGACCAGTGCTAACAAGACACTAATTGTCTTTTTGGAACTTAGCATGTACATACCTCTCTTGGGTTGAATAGGTTACTCTCTCGTGTCCAAAAAACACGTCCATTAACAAAATTCTTACAACCGGTTTCCATGGATTACCTTAGAATATCACCTCCTTAGTCGTCTTGGAACGTTAGTGATATGCTCCTCTAATGATTTGTTCTAAAATGCTAATGCAGTAAAATTGAGACATTACCCTTGCTCATCGGTGCCGATAAGTACGGCGTTCGGCGGATCAACCCTGCCGGCCTCCGCCACAGTTTTGGATAAGTACAAGATGTCAGGTATAATGTAGCCTCAACACATATATATGTCAAGACTTTTTCGTTATCCACAATTGGCGCTAACTTACAAAAGACCAACACCTTACACGAACACGCACTCCTTTCCGGGTCGACACCTCAACAAACTGCCCATATGTACACCAACCACGATAAATGGCCGAATTATGGGAAGAAACCCCCATATCCTCGCACTATACAAAAGATGACCTCGGTAATCTCCTCTTACACAAGAAGATTCAGGTTGCGTAAGTTTAGTTCTTGAGCGGCTGGAACTGACACGAAGACTGACCCCCATACTTACAATTTGTCTTGACACCTGCCCGAAAAAACCTACTGAAGCTCCAGATTTTCGCCGTCGGACGGGTCAAAGAAGCGCAGATCCGAAGGCTCCACGTGGAATCGAACCCGCTGCCCCACCTGCAGCGCCTGTCTCAGGTGAGAGCAAACCAGCCGGCTGTCCTGGAAATCAAGACTGGCAATATAGTGATCGCCGAGGTACTCGCACGATGCGGCGGTGGCCTCGTACTCGCCATCGGCACGCAACTGGATTGACTCCGGGCGGATGCCGATCAGCACCTCTGAGGAGGGTGCGCGCACCGGACGATTGAGCAGGCTCAATCCGAACGGATAGAGCAACTGGCGCTCGATGCGTCCCTTGAGAATGTTCATACGCGGCTGACCGACAAACTCCGCCACGAACAGGTTCGCCGGCTGACCGTACAGTTCACCGGGCGTGCCCACCTGCTGCAGGCGCCCCGAGTCCAGCACCGCTACCCGGTCGGCCATGGTGAGTGCCTCGGCCTGGTCATGCGTGACGTGAATCGTGGCCACCTGCACCTTTTTCTGCAAGTGAACGATCTCGCGACGCATCCGCACTCTCAGGTCAGCATCGAGATTGGACAGGGGTTCATCGAGCAGGAATAACTCCGGTTGGCGGATAATGGCCCGGCCGAGAGCCACACGCTGGCGCTGGCCACCCGAAAGTTGCCCGGGCTTTTTCTGAAGCATCGTCTCCATGCCTACCAGTTGCGCTACCTGCTCTACACGCTCGCGGATTTCACGCCTGTCGACACGAGCGACCTTCAGCGGAAAGGCCAGATTCTTCGCAACGCTCATATGCGGATAGAGGGAGTAGTTCTGAAAAACGAGGGCAACATTGCGCTCTCGCGGCGAGAGGTGGTCGATTCGGCGGCCACCGAGATAAATCTCCCCGCTGTCGGGCTCCTCCAATCCGGCAACCAGACGCAGCAGAGTGGACTTCCCGCATCCCGAAGGCCCCAGCAACACGAGCAGCTCACCCGGCTGGCAGCGCAGGGAAACGTTGTCCAGAACCGGAATACCGTCGAACGACTTGCTCAAACCTTCGATTATCAACTCACCCATCTGTGTGCACTTCCTATGTTGCCTTAAGAACGGTACCCTCAGTTATCCGAAATGCCCGGGCGTGTTGCTCCAGCCGCGCGGGCGGTTGGCCGGCGGTCGTCAAGAACACCTGACCCAGACTGCCAAACGCGTCAATCAGCCCGTTTGTACGATTCTCGTCGAGTTCTGCGAAGACCTCATCCAGAAGCAGAACGGGATCCATCTCTCGTCGATGCTTCATCATTTCATACACCGCCAGCTTCAATGCCAGCACGGCCGAACGTCGCTCCCCCTGTGAACCGCAGGTGCGTGCCGGCAGACCGTCGATTTCGAGCACCAGTTCATCGCGGTGCGGCCCGGCCTGGCTGCTCTGCAATATTTCCTCACGCTGCGCCACCGATGCCAGCCGTTGTCTGAACGCATCCTCGACAAGCTGCGGTGAGTAGTCCTCTTCGGGAACACTCACCGAGGGCGCATAGCGGACGGTAAAGCTACGTCCGGCGGCCACAGTCTGATAATATTCCGCTGCCAACACCGCAATCTGGCCTACGAACTCGGCGCGCTCAACCATAATCTGTGTCCCTGTGGCGATCAGCAACTCGTTGAACGGATCCGGGTCCAGCCCGTCGCGAAGGGCAGCGTTCTTCTGTGAGAGCACCTGCTGGTATTCCGTCAGCCGGCTGAGATGACGACTGGAAAGCTGCGAGAGGTAAATATCCATAAATCCCCGCCGCTCCGATGGAGACCCCGAGACAATGCCGCTATCCTCCGGTCCGGCCGATACCGCACAGAAATTGGCGAAGAGTTCGGAGGCACGTGCCGTGACACCATCAATCGTGATCTTCTTACGTCCCCCTTGCTGGTAAGCAACGGCAACTTCCCTTTGCCGATCATGCACGGTTGCGTGCCCGCTGACGCGATACGTGTCAGAGTGGGTACTGACCATATCTTTGTCTTTTGCACCGCGCTGGGACCGAGCCAGGCACAGTACAAAGATGCTCTCCAGAAGGTTTGTCTTTCCGGAACCGTTAGCACCGTAGAAGATGTTCGTGGATGGATCCGCGACAAGTTCGATTGCCTGCAGGTTGCGGAAGCCGTGAATCGTAAGGTGGTCAATAGTCATACGTCAAAAAAAGTGGCAGACATTGCTGCCTGCCACGTGAAAGTCAACCTGTTCTAAACCTATTCGGCGAGCCGCAGGGGCATCACCAGGCAGAGGTACTCATCCTTGGGGACTGTCGGAGCATAGATAACCCCGGCGGCGATGGGAGTGGAGAGCTCGAATATGACCTCGTCATCTTCCATCTTCTGTAAGATGTCGGCAAGGTAATTGGCATTATAGCCAATCTCGATTTCGTCCCCCTCGAAATCACAGGTAAGAGTCTCCTTACCTTCACCACCAACATCAGCATTCGCCGTCGACAGCTCCAACTTGTTATCCTTGGCAGCAAACTTCACTTGATGTGTCAGCTGATTGGAGAGAATGGAAACACGGCGCACTGCGCTGGCAAGGTCCTCCTTGCGAATGCTGAGCTTCTTATCATTGCTCGAGGGAATCACTTGCTCGAAATTCGGATACGGTCCCTCAATCAGGCGCGACGTAAGTACAATCTCACCAAGGTTGAAAATGATGTTGTTCTCGCCAAAAATAATCCCGACTTCCTGCTCATCATCGGTCACAAACTTCGGGATGAGGTTCAGGACCTTGGGCGGGATGATGACATCGTCGTACATCCCTTTGAGCTTGGTGTTCTCCATGGACACCTTGGCCAGACGATGCCCATCGGTGGCCACCATCTGCATGCGGTCACCCTTCGTTTGCCACAACACACCATTAAGAGCAGGACGGGTCTCATCATCGCTGCAGGCAAAGGTCGTCTTGCGGATCATCTTCACCAGGTCCTGGCCCGGGATCTTAATCTCTTTCTTGGTGTTTACCGCTGGAAGCTTGGGAAAATCATCTGCAGAAATGGAAGAAATACGGTAGGAACCGTTTGGTATCTTCATCTCGATACGCGAACCACTGGTTTCGAATGACACCTCGGACTCCGGGAGTTCCTTGACAATGTCGAACAGGATGCGAGCAGGCAGCGCCGCGGATCCTTTTTTGACAACCTTGCTGTCAATGGAAACAGTCATCGATATGTCAAGGTCAGTGGCGGAAATCTTGAGCTTCCCCTCGAGTGCCTCGATCAAGATGTTGGTCAATATTGGCAGGGTCGACTTCGATGGTACGACTTGAAGCACATGTTGCAGATAGCCGGCCAGTTTGGATTTGGACAGTGCGAATTTCATCTACAGCTTTCTCCCGCGTCGTGATGTTTCCACAAGCTGAATTAATACTCCTGAGATTCTTTTGAAAGGAGTATTAATAGTAGTACTGTTGAAATGTGAACAACAACCCTTCAACCTACTGCTTGACTTCGACGGTTGTTCTCTTTCAACGACTTCCAGCATAGGCCAAGCAACGCAGTTTTCCCCATAGTTGTCAAGTGTCACGTTCGTCAATTGCTATTTAGTCCACATTGCGGGCCAGCGTTGCTGTTATCCTGAATCAATACCATACTTCTACACACATTCATCCACACCATGCTAATACAAAATACTCGCGGAGATCTTGTCCACTCGTTCTCTGAATGAGGGGTTACTGGACATCCGGGAGGTCACAGTATCACAGGCATGGATAACTGTCGAGTGATCACGCCCACCGAACGCGGTTCCGATTGACTTAAGCGAGCTGTCGGTCAGTTGTCGTGACAGATACATAGCTACCTGACGGGCGATTACTACTTCTGCTGTCTTCTTTTTGGCTTGCATCATGGCCGGTTCCACCTGGAAGTGCTCGGCCGATTTCTGCTGGATGAGGTCGATAGTTACCTGGCGCTTCTCAACCGAGAAAGCATCAGCCAGAACTTTACTGGCAATCTCAACTGTCGGCTCGACCTTTTTGAGCGAGGTGAACGCCAGAAGACGAGTCAGCGCTCCCTCCAGGTCTCGCACGTTGGTTGTCACACGATCAGCTATGTAGGTAATGACGTTCTCCGGCAGGGTGACTCCCTCGGATTCCAACTTCTTGATAATAATGGCAGCACGTCCTTCCATGTCCGGTGCCTGGAGGTCGGTTACCAATCCCCAGGAAAACCGAGAGAGCAGTCGCTCCTCGAGCCCCTTGATATCACGCGGGGGGCGGTCCGAGGAAAGAATGATCTGCTTGCCGGCATGGTACAGCGAGTTAAAGGTATGGAAGAACTGCTCCTGGGTTGATTCTTTGCCGGTGAAGAACTGGATATCATCAATAACGAGAACATCCACATCGCGGTACATTCGCGTAAAATCGGAGATGGCCCGGTCAGAGATGGAAGCAATAAAATCCGAAGTGAATTTCTCACTGGTGGCATACATCACCCGCTTACCCGGGAAGGTATTGAGAATCCGATTTCCGATAGCCTGGATGATATGTGTTTTGCCCAACCCGGTGCCACCATAGATAAACAGCGGGTTGTACTTGGTCATACCGGGTGCTTCGGCCACCGCCATACTGGCGGCACAGGCGAAAGAATTGAAATCGCCCACAACGAGCGACTCGAAACTATAACGCTCATTCAGGTTATGATCATTGGCCGGCCGGGCGGCGGCGATCGGTCCGGTTCCCGATTGCCGAGCCGAGAACAGCTCCAGCGCCGTTTGCTCTTGGGTCTCATTCGGGCCGGTTATGACATAGACAACTTCATACTTGTTGCCGAGCACCTCGACAAACGCCTCGTCAATCAGTTCGCGGAAGTGACCGTTGATCCAGTCAGCGACGAACTGGTTCGGTACAGCGATTTTGAAAGATCCGTTTCCATCAGGCTCTCCCTTGGTTGGTTTGAGCCAGGTATTGAAGGATTGCTCCTTCATGCGACGCGCAATGTACTCGAGACAGTCGCGCCATTGATTTGAGTTAGAAATACGCTCGTGTGAAATCACGATCCCTCCTCGTGTCATGTCCACATGCTGTTAGAAAAGCTAACCCAAGTAACAAGCAGTGCTTAACGGTGATTTCGCACAATGCAGCAATAACATATCCACCCACTTATCCACAATTCCTAAAATGAATGCCTTGGGTTAAAACGTTGAGTGAGCGAGCAGTACCGCACTTTGGTGTGCGCGTCGCCCACAACCTGTCAACAATCCCATTCTTCAGCGCCTTCACGCGTCTTGATAGCAATTGAGGCTGCGATGGTCAAGGATGCCCCCCAACAAAATTCTAACAATAACTGAACTGCTTATACGGTAGGCTATTACATGGATGCCAAAACGACCCGGCACCAACTCTCACTACGGGCACCGACGCACCTTGATATTCTCGAAGTCTGAAACGGCAAAGCACACAGGGAGTTATCGTGCACCCACCTTTTCCACATCGGCCGCAAGGGCATCAAACAGCTTGCTCAAAGATGCATGGTCGCTGAGTGCCGCGGGGCGTCCGGTGTCGCTCCCTTCGCGGATGGCGGTATCCAGTGGAATCTCACCGAGCAGTGCTACTTCCAGTCGTTCAGCGAGATGCTTGCCACCCTCTTTGCCGAAGATGTAGTCTTTGCTTCCGTTCACCTCGTAGTATGCCATGTTCTCGATCACGCCGATGACGCTTAGGTCCGTTTTCTCGGTCATCTTGGCAACACGACCGGCAACGCTCGTGGCAGTAACCTGAGGGGTGGTCACCACAATCAGTTCGGCGGAGGGTACCGCGTGGGCGATAGTGATAGTGACATCGCCGGTGCCGGGTGGCAGGTCTATCAGCAGGTAATCGAGGTTCTCCCACTTAACGTCGGTAAGAAACTGGTTGATCGCTTTGTGCAGGAGCGGGCCGCGCCAGATGATGGGTTCATTTTCATCGATAAAGAACCCCATGGACATAACCTGCATGTTCTCACCACGCTGCATAGGGATCAACTGGTCGCCCTCGGCCATGGGACGTCCGGAGACACCCACCATGTGGGGGATTGAGAAACCATAGACATCGGCATCGAGCAGTCCCACGCGGTTACCCCGGCGAGCAAGAGCACAGCCTAAGTTGGCTGTGACGGTGGACTTGCCAACGCCGCCTTTGCCACTGGCGATACAGATCACACGCCGAGCGTAGTCGCCGGGGCTGCGGGAAGGCTTGGGCATCTGGGCGGTATGGCCGAGTTTGGCTTTGAGGCGCTCGCGTTGCTCGTCGGTCATGACCGAAAACTTGACATCGACTTTCTCTACCCCTTCGACCGATTGGGCCGCCTCGGTCAGGTCGCTGGTAATTTTGTCCTTGAGCGGGCAACCCGGCACGGTAAGGAGCAGGTCGATATGTACGCTGTCACCCTCCACGGTCACTTCCTGGATCATATCCAGTTCCGCGAACGGTTTTTTGAGTTCCGGGTCTTCTACCTTGGAAAGGGCGCTCAAAACTGCATCTCGGGAAACCATATCTGCCTCGATATCGACGGCCTCGCAAGGCCGGTTTACATTTCATACTGTTCGCTCACCGCTGACATTATCATTCGGCAGGCGCGAATGTGAAATATACAACAAATCTCCCTGTAATAAAGGGAAAGACGGGAATTCTGCGCGGATTTGATAGCGAATTTGGAAGCGATTGTCGGCTGCAGCGAACGGCAGCTCAGGTTGTTGAGCTTTGGCTTTCGGCTTGCGACTCGTCCTGGCTTTGTTCGCTCGATTCGGGCTCGTGCCCGAACAGGCCAATGAACACCAGGTAGACTATGGAGACACTGATAGCCATGTCGGCGATGTTAAATGCCCACCAGCGTTGCAATTGGAAGCTGCCGAGGGTGATATCGAAGAAGTCCATGTCGATGAAGTCGACCACCTGACCATAGCGCAGTCGATCGATAATATTGCCGGCGGCACCGCCGGCAATGAGGGCCAGAGGAGCAGCGATGGACATGCGGCTGCGGTGTGACCACAAGTACCAGAGCAAAACGACCAGAATGATGGAGGATGCCACGAGGTAATAGACCGGCGAGCCGAAGTTAGTTCCCATGGCGCCACCCTTGTTGTAGATGAGGGTGAACTGCAGGAAGTTACCCAACACCGGCTCGGATTGACCCGGTTGCAGGCTCTTGATTGCCCACAGCTTGGTAGCCTGGTCTACCAGAATCGTCCCTAAGATGATGATAGCGGTCCAGAGCAGATTGTGACGATCAGCGTTTGCCAGTTTTCTTATCCTCCTCGGCAGATTTACATTCGATGCAGAACCGGGCGTGTGGAACAGCTCGCAAGCGAGCCGCACTGATTTGCTTGCCGCAGGTGTGACACTTGCCGTAGGTACCCTCCTCGATCCGGCGAAGGGCTTCGTCAATGTGGTAGACCAATCGACCGGACTTGGAGGCGTACATGAAGGCCAACTCGCGTTCCATGGCGTCGGTACCCTGATCGGCCATATGATACGAGTACGATGACAGATCGCCGGAGGTGTCCTTGTTGTCACCGGCCGTGTGCGCCTTCTTGACCAGTCCCATCTGCACCAGCATTTCGAAGCGCTTCTCCAAGAGGAGTTTCTTGTACTTTTCGAGATCGGCTTTACGCATAGCGATCTCCTTCGGTAATGGGAATGGGAGTATGGGCCATTCCCCGCCATAGGTTAGTGCCCGGGATTGGCTGATCCCCGAGCACCGGTAGTGCGTTACGGTGCAATCGGACGGTGTCACGCGGCTGTTACGTCGTTTCAATGGTGCTTCGCTGGTTTTCCTACGATCCTAATTCGTCACTCGTTCAATAAACAGCGTAGCGGGAATGCCGTTAAGGCTCCACTCTTTGCTGCCTTCTTTGCCGTCAACATCGCTGGACTCGACCAATTGGTCGGCCAGTGTCTCGCTGCAGATGCGCTGTCGGAAATCCTCTGCAGCCTGCTTGGCCTTTTCATCTGGCGTCTGGTAATACACCTGGATACGGTCGGTGACCTCGTAGCCGTTACCCTTACGCATGTTCTGGATCTTGTTGATCATCTCGCGAGCGATACCCTCGCGGACAAGATCCTCGGTCAGCTCCGTTACCAGCGCCACGGTGAGGTTGGCCTCGGTTTCCACCGCATAGCCTTCCTGGTCGTGGCGGATGATCTCGACGTCTTCGGACTCCAGCGTCACGCTGGTACCGTCGGCCTCAACCGCCAGTTCGCCGCTGCGGGCAAACTCGGCGACGCGTTCGGAGGACATGGCGCTCAGTTCCTTCGCGATCGACTTGACCAGTCCACCTAACTTCTTGCCGGCCACCTGGAAATTCAGCTTGGCCGAATACGTGATGTACTGATCCAGATCATCGGCGGCGGCGACTTCCTTCACATTCAGCTCGGCTTTGATGATTGGCAAGTACGGCTCGATCTGCGCCATGGAGACATCGCGCGGGACGCTGATCATCAGCCTGGACAGTGGCTGGCGCACCTTCAGGTTTTTGCGCGAGCGAGCGGCCCGTCCGAGCGAGACGGCCTTCTCCACAAGCCCCATAATCCGCTCTAAATCGCTGTCGATAACGTTTTGGTCGAGCTTTGGATACTCGGCCATGTGCACCGAGAGCGGCAGGTCGCGCCGGGTCCGGTTCTCGCCGGTGAGTTCGCGGTAGAGCAACTCGGAACTGAACGGGGCCACCGGCGCCATCAGTTTCGCCACACCGAGAAGTACCTCGTAGAGCGTAAAATAGGCGCGCATCTTGTCCGGATCGTCACCTTCGGCCCAGAAACGGCGACGGTTGTTGCGCACGTACCAGTTCGACAGCTCCTCGATCACGAAATCCTGCATAAGTCGCACGGCGCGCGTGATATCGTAACCGTCGAAACTGGCGCTCACCTGGCCGATCAGGCTGTTGTAGCGCGAGATGATCCACCGGTCGAACGTAGTTGGTTCGCCCGCTTTGGCCTTGAGCCATTCGCGGACTGACTGACCGTCGGCGTCCGCGCGCTCGAGCACAGTGTCGATATTGGCATACAGGGCAAAGAACGAATAGGTGTTCCGGAGCGTATCGAAATACTTGCGGACGACCTCCTCAAGTCCTTTGAGATCGAATCGAGTCGGCAACCAGGGATTGGAGGTGGACACCAGGTACCATCGGGTGGGGTCGGCGCCATAGGTGTCGACCGTTTCGAACGGGTCAACCACGTTGCCTTTGCTTTTGGACATCTTCTTGCCCTTGGCGTCCTGAATCATCTCCAGCACGATCACGTTCTTAAACGGTGCCTTGTCGAACAACAGGGTGCTGATGGCCAGCAGGCTGTAGAACCAGCCGCGGGTCTGATCGACTGCCTCGCTGATGAAGTTGGCCGGATACTGCTGTTCGAATTCCTTTTCGTTCTCGAACGGGTAGTGCCATTGCGCATAAGGCATGGCTCCCGAATCGAACCAGACATCGAGCACCTCCAGAACGCGCGACATCTCGCCGCCACATTCGCAGCGAAGCTTGAGCTGGTCCATCATCGGCTTGTGCAGGTCGATCTCGCCGGGGACATCGATTCCCTCTTTGCGCAGTTGCTCGATCGATCCCACCGCCCGCGCCGCGCCGCATTTCTCGCACAGCCAGAAGGGCAGTGGCGTGCCCCAGAATCGCTCACGCGAGAGCGACCAGTCGACATTGTTTTCCAGCCAGTTGGCCATGCGGCCAGTGCGGATATCGTCCGGATACCAGTTGATATCATTATTGTTCTTGAGCAGTTGCTCTTTGAACTGGGTCGTCTTCAAATACCAAGACTGCCGCGTGATGTAAATCAACGGTGAGGAGCACCGCCAGCAGAAGGGGTAATTATGCTCATACCTGGCCTTCTTGAATAGTTTCCCTTCGGCCTTGAGGTCCTCGGTGATGATGGGGTCGGCATCCTTAATCCACTTGCCGGCGTATTTACCGGCGATGTCCTTGAAGATGCCGTTACCTTCAATTGCCTGCAGGATTGGCAGTCCGAACTGTTGGCCAACCTCGTAGTCATCTGCGCCGAACCCGGGTGCGATATGCACGATGCCGGTTCCATCTTCCATGGTGACGAAGTCGGCATTGATCACAAAGAAGGCACTCTGGTCGTGGTCGTGTGCATAGAAGTCGAAGAGCGGGATGTACTTACGCTTCAGGAAGTCTTTGCCCTTGAACTTCTGGACCACTTTCGGGGGTTCCTCGAAGATCTGGCCCATGAGCGCCTCAGCCAAGACCAGCTTCTCCCCCTCATGCTCCACCATTACGTAGTCCGCATCGGGCTTCATGCACAGGGCGGCGTTCGACGGGAGCGTCCAGGGGGTGGTGGTCCATACCAGATATGAGAAGTCGCCATCGGCCGCCTTCACCTTGACGTAGATCGAGGGGTCCTTCACGACCGTATAGCCCTGGGCGACCTCGTGCGAGGACAGCCCCGTCTCGCAGCGCGGGCAGAAGGGTACTGTTTTGTAGCCGCGGTAGATAAGTCCCCGGTCAAAGAAGTTCTTGAGGATCCACCAGACGGTTTCGATGTACTCGTTCTTCAGTGTGATATAGGCATTGTCCAGATCCAGCCAGTAGCCGATCCTGTTAGTGATCTTGTTCCAGTCATCGAGATACTTAAAGACCGACTCGCGGCACTTCTGGTTAAACTTGGCGACACCGTAGTTGATGATCTCTGGTTTGCTCTCCAGGCCGAGCTGCTTCTCGGCTTCGATCTCCACCGGCAGGCCATGGGTGTCCCAGCCCGCTTTGCGGTCGACCCGATAGCCCTTCATAGTCTGATAGCGGCACACCAAGTCTTTGATAGTGCGGGAGATAACATGGTGAATGCCGGGGCGTCCGTTGGCCGTCGGGGGACCTTCGAAGAACACATAGAAGGGCCGATCCGAGGCCATGTCGCGGACTTTGGCGAAGACTTGTTCGTCGGTCCAGAACCTGAGGATTTGCTCTTCTGCCTTGGGCAGCGAAAAGTTGTCTTTGAGCGTGTCAAACTTCATAACGTGGCTCCTCACATAGCCTTTCAATGTAGCCGGAACGCCCGAATATGGCAAGATAAAACGGGGTTAGGACGACGGTGCATGGGGGGGCTCCTCGCTTTTCCGGGTGCGCTGCCATTGATAATACCATATCTTCCGTGATCGGAAAGACGACACCGCAGGTTCACCAAAGAAAGGACAGCGTTGTGTGGCAGAAGATCGCGCTTTTGGCGCTAGCCGGAGCGCTGGGGACGTTGGCCCGGTGGGGCATGATTGCGCTTTTAGAGCGTGTGACCGGGACGGCATTTCCATGGGGGACAGCGACTGTAAACGTGGTCGGTTGTTTTCTTGCCGGGCTGGCGTGGATTGCCTTTGAGCACCATTTTCCGGCCGCCCGCGAGGTGCGGTTGTTGATCTTGGTAGGATTCATGGGGGCGTTTACGACCTTCAGTGCCCTGATCCTGGAG
>WJKG01000374.1 GCA_014729205.1 candidate division GN15 bacterium
CCTCCGCGACTAGAAGTAGTCTATCATCAAAGGCACTGTCTGACAAGTCTTCGGCCTCAATAGAGCCAAGCAACTCCAGCGCGCCTGAAAAGTTCTTAGCGGCTATTTGTGCTTCCGCTTGGCGCAGCGTTGGATGTTCTTGTCCTGCCATGACTGTGCAAAACCTCCAATTCTGTGTTGGTGTGGAGAGACGGATAGTAATAGACGCCGTAGTACGTCTCGAGGACTTGTAGGAAGACCGTCCAGATCGATACAGGATCTCTTCCTTCTCCGCCTGATTGAACGTCTACCCATCCTACATCATCAGATGTATAGCTCTGAACGGTTGGGAAAACACACTCTGGTACTGGTTTGTCCGGGTCGGTTCCGCTGGCGTGCGTTGTGGGGACACACGCGATCAAGATCACGGCACATGCGAGCAATAAGGCTGTTAACCGCCGCATACCGCCTCCTTTAGGGTAATAGTTAGCGCTTTTTTATTATCATATTTAGGAACTCCAGCGTCGGCTCTCAGTCTCACGACATCAAGCTTACGCATGGAGAATAGGCTCTACCTGCGACTACCCGGGTCTATGCTCCTTATCTCGAAGCCAGTCGCCCCATCAAACATAGCCTCCGAGTCAGATGTTGAGGGAGAAGACAGATTGAGGTATACGTCCAGATAGAGCTGGACAATCCTGCCAAAGCTCACGATCACGGTACCTATGTCATCCTGGCCTGACTTGAGGTCAATCCAGCCACCGTCATCAGCAACTATTGGCGTTTCGAGGTTCCGGTTGAAGTGGGGTGCGGACTTATCCGGGTCGGTTCCGCTGGCGTGCGTTGTGGGGACACACGCGATCAAGATCAGGGTACATGCGAGCAACAAGGCTGTTAATTGTCGCATACCGCCTCCTTTGCAGAGTAAGGCTCTATAGCTTAAGTACTGTCTAGCATGTCAAGTGCTGTCGCCCCGCCCGAATGCGATCGCATTCAGGCTGCTGGTTTCCTTCTATCACCAGTATAGCGCTACGGTCGAAACTGTGTCAAGCAATAGTTGGCCCGGATTGCGTAGGCGGTATGGGCATTTGTGCGTTTTTTTGTGAGAAGTTAGGTGGTTGGGCGGGGATTTGATGCTCACGGGGCCCCCTGAGGCGGGGTTGGGTGGTTTCCAGGCGGCGGTTCACACTGATCAGGTTTGCTAACGCAACGGGCGGGTAGTGAACACTTGCCCGTAGAATTGCAGACACCATCGGACATGCCGCCGAGGTCCCGCCGAAGTGACACTCGTAGTTCTGGTCGTTCTGAGTCGGTGGGCAGTCCGACATGTAAGCAGGGTTCCAGCCAAGAGCACCCATTTGATCCAGAGACCAGACACCGACGCTGTAGCCATCATCGCTTGGTGCTACCAGATCCAGTTCTGAACCATATCGGCTGTAGTACCAGCGATAGTCATTGAGGTCAATTGCGCCAACGGCAAGACACTGCTCCAGACGAGCAGGATAGTTCACTCCGTATGGATTCGGAAACCACGTAGTAATGTTCCCGGAGGAGAATATGACGGGGCAACCGCGTCCACCACGGCCGAATGCATAAGCGCGCTCAATGGCGTCATTAAGAATCGGCTGATCTGGATACTGTGGATCGGTGTATCCCCAGCTATTGGTGATAACATCGGCTCCCTGCGTCCACGCGAAGCCAAAGGCGTCGGCCAGATCTGACGCAGTCATACCATAGTCACTTCCCTCATCAGTGAATATCTTTACCGGCAGAATCTGAACATGTGGATCAAGTGAGATCACTCCAGAGGTAGCCAGTTGCCCCTCTGCTGGATCTGTCGTATGCGAGGCACCAATGATCCCGGCGCAGGCCATGCCATGTGCCTCATAAGAACCCGGCGATGGGTCGCCATCCGGCATCCAGTCAGGTTCGCCCCCGGCGAAGTCATAGCCCGGCAGTATCCTGCTTGCCGGCAAATCCTCGTGCGGCGCCACACCATCATCGATCACCGCCACAACCACTGTGTTAGTCAGTCCGGAAAAATCCCACACCGAGGCCTGATTGAACTGGCCGATGACCTTCTTGGTGTGCGGCTGGTGTTCATGGTAGTAGTCGTATAGAGCGTAGCTGTTTGTTGTAATCGTGGCGCGAAAGTCCGGGTGTGCATACCTGATACTCGGCAACTCATGCAAGGTGTTGGCGAGCTCAACAATGCGGTGACCTGAGAAGCCCGTGTTCCTGAAGACAAACACGTTCTCAAGTCCGGCCAATTCCCGGTGCAGGACGATTCCATATGCTGATGCCATGCTGTCCACTTGATTGCCACCGATACTGTCCTCAAAGGCTATGCACAGCCCATCTCCGGCCAGCATGGGCGTACCCGAGGAGCTTCTGTAGTACGGCTCAACGAACATTATGCCCTCAATTGCTTCGAGCGAATCCAGAAATCCGGAGTATCCCAAAGGTGTTGTGAGCGAGCAGGTAACAAAACCATTCGTTGTGTACTCATCCACAAACATGGTTGCCAACCGGCCCACGGACTCAAGCAATTCCTGCTGCTGATTTATCCCGAATCCGTGCTCGAACATAAGCGTTACCATGTGTGAATCCGTGACAAGTGCCTCTGGCCCATTGACACCGTACCAGAAGTCTGCCGCGTCAGCTTCACTAAACAACAAAGCTATTGCGAGGAAAAAGACGAATGAACGCATTGTTCACCCCCAAGAAATTCAGTTTCAAACTTCAGTGAACGCAATGTGATTACTGCGAAGTGGTTTGTCTTGCTGGCATCGTTCCCCCTTTCAGATATGGTATTCTTTGTGTAACCAGGTTGGAGAGGCAGTAACCGTGTCCCAGGAAGTAGCAGTGTTTGAACTCCAGATTTCGGGCATCGTAGGTGAGTATTGCCCCGAACCCGGCGTGAATGGCAACCAGCCACCTGCCGTCTGCCGTGAATTCGACCTCGGATATCGGCAGCAGCGTGCCCACCTCTGGACAGGCACCAAGCGTCCAGACGGTATCGCTAGCGGTGTTCGTTTCGGAATCA
>WJKG01000375.1 GCA_014729205.1 candidate division GN15 bacterium
CCCGTATACTATGACTCACAATGTGGTTCCCGAAGATATCAAGAACACGTTGGGGATTTCCAAGGGACTGGTAAGGCTGTCGGTTGGTATTGAGGACGCAGCCGATATCATGGATGACCTGGATATCGCGCTGTCTCATGCATAGGAGCCACCCCTGCATGATGCAGATGATGTTGACATCTGTGGATTTCTCTCACGGAACTCACTTAGCAGGTGTCTGGCTTCGTCTCATCTTTGCAGCCTGAGCAACAGGGCGATGATATGAACGAATACACCCAACCACGCATCGACAACCGCAACCTCTCCTCGTTACCCGACAAGACGTACGATGTTCTGATCGTTGGTGCCGGTCCTGCCGGCAGCTCCTGTGCCGCATATTTGGCACGTCACGGACACCGCGTACTTCTGGTTGACCGCAAGGCCTTCCCGCGCGATAAGCCATGCGGTGACTGTTTGCTTCCGGATGCACAGCGAAGCCTCACCGATCTGAAAGTACTTGAATCGGTCTCACGTGCCGGCCGGATTCTCGAAAACGCTACTGTCTACAGCCCGTCGGGCTACTCCTTTGACGTTCCCGGAACCTACATCACTTGTCCTCGAGAACGACTGGACACGATACTACTCGACAGAGCAATACGGGACGGTGTCTCGTTCGCTGTCGCTGATGTCGATGAATTGAAGGTCGAGGACGACACTACCGTCGCTGGCCACGATCGAGTAACGGGAGAGACGGTTCGAGCGCCACTGGCGGTAGTGGCTACCGGCTATCACGCGTCGCTCGCTAGAGCGTCGGGCCTGCTCCAAAACTCCGTTCCGTATGCCATTGCGCGTCGTCGGTACGTGCGCAGCAACTATCGTTTGGACAGAATGGTGCTCATGTATGGTAAGCGGATCGCGCCAGGGTACATGTGGATTATTCCCGTTGGGCCTGAACTCTATAATGTCGGTTGTGGCGTAATCAACCTGCCGCATCTGAATACCTCGCGACTGCTCAGACGGGCCGAGCGGTTCATAGCTGAGGAATCTGAGCATGGTCGTGAACTTATGGCGCACGGTGAACCAGTGAGCCCTGTGCATGGCGCCGCACTCCGGTGCCAGCTAATCGGCCTGCCACCGGTGTCACGTGGTCGAATCCTGGCGGTCGGCGAGATTATGGGGACAACATTCCCGTTCACAGGCGAGGGCATCGGTAAAGCGCTGGAGTCCGGCAGGCTGGCGGCGAGCGTTATTGACCGTGCCAAACGACGTGCGAACTATCGTATTGTGAGTGATTACTCTGCCATGGTGGATTCGCAGCTACGTCCCCAGTACCGGGGCTACATTCGTGCTCAGCGGTGGCTGACCCGTCCCTCTATTAACGACTTCCTGGCCAAGCGAATACAACGCAGCACTTACCTGCAGCAGGAATTTGCTCGCTTCATGCAGCAGACAGGCGATCCACGACGCGTGTTTGCGCTTGGAGAGATAATCAAGTCGTACTTCAAGTAAGCTGTAGAACTTTCCTGCCGTCGGTCCGGTGGTCGGTTTCAGCCGATTCGTGGGAATCAACCTCGTACCCCAGTTTTTCCAACAGGTGCCGCATGCACAGATCCATCGTACGGACCGCGGTATAGTCGAGGTTGGCGGAACGCCAGCGGCCGACATTCTTCGCAGAGATTGGCTTCTGTCCATAGCCCAGCGGGTTGTTTTGGCCGGACCTGGTGAAATCCAGCATGCCCGGGTCGAACTCCTCTTCAACGAACTCCATAAGATCACGCAATGTCCGTTCGGGCTCAGTAACCAGGTCTTCGTACTTTAGTTGGTAGTATCGAGGGTTGCCTTCATGTCGGCGCGCGGCCTCCACGGCTGTGACCCAGCGAAAGACCGCCGCAGGGAGTCCGGAATCGCGGCGCTCCACCAGCGACAGGACAACATCGCGGCCGTCGCGGACAACGTGCACAAACTTGGCATCATCGAGGAAGTCCAACACTTCACCGACACAGAAGCAATTGTTGGGCGTCTTTTCGGCCCAACGGCGCTTACCCTGGCCTATGGCGTAGTTGGAGAAATAGAGGTGCACGAAGTGGCGCGTATCGCGAGCCATTTCGAACAGCTTGTTGGTGGTGGCGAAGTCGTGATAGGTCCGTCCCATACATGGCGCACACAGGCCCATGTAGGAGATGTTGACGTTGTTGTACTGCAGTTGGATCGGGAAGATCTGCTCAGAATCAAGCGCCCGGAAATCCTGCTGCAGGTACATGCGGTGCAGGTCCTTCAGTTTCGTCCGGTACAGTACAGGCCGATCGAAGAACGAAACCTCCTGGCCGCAGGCGATGTTCCTGTGCGAGTCCAGAATCGTCTTCAGTAAAGTGGTTCCGCTGGAGCCACAGCCACCGATGATAATTGGCTTCTGAAGAACTTCGTCCTTCACCGGCTTCGGGGCGCTGGTAGCTATACTCTGTTGTATGATGTTGCGAAACTCAGCATAAACGTCGTTCCTGGTCGTCTTCGGGGCGGTCGGGGTCATCATAGCAACTGCCTGTCCTTCATATACGCGATTACTTGTTCGGCGGCCTGGTCAACGGTCAGGTGCTTCGTATCGACACGCAGATCCGGCAGAGTAGGTGGCTCAAAGGGATCATCTACTCCCGTGAAGTTCGAGATCAGTCCGGCGCGTGCCTTGCGGTACATTCCTTTGGGATCGCGACGTTCGCACTCTTCCAGCGGGCACTCCAGGTAA
>WJKG01000376.1 GCA_014729205.1 candidate division GN15 bacterium
GTTCGGGTCGAGCCACCACTGGCGGCCTTCAGCGCCTGGTATGAGATCTTCCCGCGATCATTCTGTTCTTCGAGCGGTGAACACGGCAGTTTCAAGGCATGCCTGCCGCGGCTGAAAGATATAGCCGATATGGGCTTTGACATAGTCTACCTGCCGCCCATACACCCCATTGGCACCACCAATCGCAAGGGCAAGAACAATGACCCGGTGGCCGCACCCGATGATCCTGGCAGTCCGTGGGCAATCGGGTCTTCCGAGGGCGGGCACAAATCCGTCCACCCCGACCTGGGGACGATGGAAGATTTCCATGATTTCGTGCAAACCGCACGCGATCTCAACCTCGAGATTGCCCTGGATTTGGCATACCAATGCTCAATGGACCATCCATACGTCAAGGACCACCCCGAATGGTTCAAGTGGCGGCCCGATGGTACCATCCAGTACGCCGAAAATCCACCCAAGAAGTATCAGGATGTCGTGCCGTTCAATTTCGAAACAGAGGATTGGCAGGCGCTGTGGGATGAGTTGAAGTCGGTCGTGTTCTTCTGGATCGATGCCGGCGTGAAGGTGTTTCGCGTTGATAACCCGCACACCAAGCCGTTTGGGTTCTGGGAGTGGTTGATCCGGGAGACGCACAAAGAGCATCCTGAGGTTATCTTCCTCTCAGAGGCGTTCACACGACCGAATGTGCTCAACCGTCTGGCCAAGATCGGCTTCAGCCAATCATACACGTACTTCACCTGGCGCAACACCAAGCAAGAGCTTGTACAGTACATGAATGGTCTGGTTGAGACTGAAGTGAGCGACTTCTTGCGTCCCAATTTCTGGCCCAACACACCCGATATCCTCCCTGAGTATCTGCAGATCGGCGGTCGCCCTGCCTACATTATCCGTCTGGTATTGGCGGCAACCCTGTCCTCAAACTACGGTATCTATGGCCCCGCTTACGAGCTGGCAGTCAACGAGGCCATCCCCGGCACCGAGGAATACCTGGCCTCCGAGAAATACGAGATTCGAAGCTGGGACTACAACCAACCTGACAGCCTCCGGCAGTACATCGCTGATCTGAACCAAATCCGACGCGACAATGCGGCCCTGCATCAGACCGGCAATGTGACCTTTCACCAAGTGGATAACGACCACCTGCTGTTCTATGTAAAGAAGACCCGTGATCTGTCGAACGTCCTGTTCATAGTCGTGAATCTCGATCCCTTCCACACTCAGGCGGGGACGGTTCAGGTGCCCATGCAGGAATTGGGATTGGCCACCAATCGAAGCTACCTTATTTACGATCTGCTCAGCGAGGACAAATACATCTGGCGCGGTGAGTACAACTATGTAGAGCTTAACCCGCACATCAATCCAGTTCACGTCTTCCGCGTCCACAGTCGAATGCGGCGGGAAGCTGATTTCGACTACTACTTGTAAAGGAGACCATGCCGAGGACCAAGAGCAAACTGATCAACGATCCCCTCTGGTATAAAGATGCGGTAATCTATGAGTTGCATGTCAAAGCTTTCGCCGACAGCAACGGTGACGGTATTGGTGATTTCAAAGGCCTGATCTCCAAACTGGACTATCTGGAGAATCTGGGTATAACTGCCATCTGGTTGCTCCCTTTCTACCCGTCACCCCTTCGCGATGACGGTTACGACATATCGGACTACTACAACGTCCACCCCTTCTATGGCTCCCTTCAACACTTCAAGGAGTTCCTGGAGAAGGCCCACGCTCGCGGCATCCGCGTGATCACTGAGCTGGTCATCAACCACACCTCTGACCAGCACCAGTGGTTCCAGAAGTCGCGCAGCGCCAAGAAGCGCAGCAAGTGGCGAGATTTCTACGTGTGGAGCAACACGCCGGACCGCTATTCCGATGCCCGCATCATCTTCACCGACTACGAATCCTCCAACTGGGCCTGGGATCCGGTCGCCAAGGCGTACTACTGGCATCGCTTCTATTCGCACCAGCCTGATCTGAATTTCGATAGCCCACATGTCCAGAAGGCAATACTGGATGTAGTCGACTTCTGGTTCGATATGGGTGTCGATGGTCTCAGGCTCGATGCGGTCCCGTACTTGTTCGAGCGCGAAGACACTAACTGCGAAAACCTGCCGGAAACACACGCCTTCCTGCGGAAGCTGCGGGCCCATGTTGATCGTAAGTTCGACAATCGCATGCTCCTGGCCGAGGCCAACCAGTGGCCGGAGGACGCCCTGGAATACTTCGGCGAGGGAAACGAATGCCACATGGCGTTCAACTTCCCCATCATGCCGCGCATGTTCATGGCCGTCCAGATGGAGAACAACTTCCCCATCACCGACATCCTCGATCCTCCCATGGATATCCCGGATTCCTGCCAGTGGGCAGTGTTTCTGCGCAATCACGATGAGCTCACGTTGGAGATGGTGACCGATGAAGAGCGCGACTACCTGTACCGCAGCTACGCCAATGACCCCAAAGCGAAGATCAATGTCGGTATTCGTCGCCGCCTGGCACCGTTGCTGTCCAACAACCGACGGCGCATCGAACTCATGAACGTACTGCTCATGTCCCTGCCCGGCACGCCGGTGCTCTACTACGGTGATGAACTCGGCATGGGGGATAACTACTATCTTGGCGACCGCGATGGTGTTCGTACGCCGATGCAATGGAGCGGCGACCGCAATGCCGGCTTTTCACAGGCCAACCCGCAGAGTCTGTATCTACCATTGATAACCGATCCGCAGTACCATTTCGGTGCGGTGAATGTCGAGTTGCAGGAAAGCAATGCCTCTTCATTGCTCTGGTGGTTACGCCGTGTAATCGCCATGCGCAAGCAGTACAAGGCGCTGAGCCGGGGCACCATTCGATTCCTCTCGCATGACAATCCCCAGGTCCTCGCCTTTGTGCGGGAGCATGAGGACGAGTCGATCCTGGTCGTCGTGAATCTCTCACGCTATTCGCAAATGGTGGAGCTCGATCTGGCTGACATGGAAAACAGTGTCCCGCGCGAGCTCTTCAGTCACAATGAGTTCGCTCAGATCACCAAGCGGCCATATACCCTGACGCTCGGACCACACGGACACTACTGGCTCTACCTCAGTCAGGAGGAGCCGCGTGAGGAGGCGCAGCTGGATCGTCGGCCGATCTCGGTGATTACACTCGACGAATCCGATGAGTCCCGCCACCGCTCCTTGATCGTACAACTCCAGCGCGGCGCATTACAACGATACCTGCGCTCTGCCCGCTGGTTTGGCGGCAAAGGGCGCGCGATCCGAAAAGTGCAAGTGATAGACTGGCTGCGTCTCAAAGACCTTCCGTCGGACACCTATATGCTGCTGACCGAGGTGCAGTACCGGGAGGACGAGCCGGAGACATACCTCGTGCCCGTTGTCGTCTCTGGTCTTGAGCACAGCCTGCAAATCCAGGAGGAATACCCGCAGGCGGTCCTGGCCATGGTTTCTGATAACGGTCACTCGGGCGTCGTCTACGATGCCGCCTACAGCTCCGATTTCCGGGAGGCACTGGTGCGGATGATCCGCAACCGTCGCACGCTCAAGGGTCGCACCGGCACGCTGTCCGCCCGCCGCGGACGGCACTTCGCCACTCAGGAAAAGGTCGGCTCGAATGAGAACGGCGACTA
>WJKG01000377.1 GCA_014729205.1 candidate division GN15 bacterium
GCTCTGGAGCACGCTCTCTCCGGCCATTACGACATCTCCCACGGACGGGGATTGGCCCTGCTGTTGCCAAGATTGATGGCATATACAATCGAGGCGCGCCCGACCAAGTTCGCCTTCATGGCCCGCGAGCTATTTCATCATCACGGCGACGATGAAAAGCGTCTCGGGCAGAAGGCAATCGATGGCATGATTGACTTCCTGCGTTCGGTCGACCGGTATATGGTCATGAGCGATGTGGGCATTGACGACGATTCACTCTTCGAGACCATGGCGAAGGATACCATTCGCCTGTACGGCAACAAAGATGGCTGTGTTGAAAATCCTCGTCCGTTGTATAAAGATGACATAGTGAAAATCTACAGTCGGTGCCAGAGCGTGTCGGCTTGACGCAATAATGATCGCGGGTTTGACGTACCATATAGTATGAGTCTCATCGACTATCGACAACTGGAAGAAGCATATAACAACGACCGTATCTACTCTCTACAGCTCGAGGTGGGTGATGTCTGCTGTCAGGCATGCAACTACTGCTACATGAATGCCCTCGAGACGCCGTCGAACCAGTTGACAGATACGCTGATAGCTCGCATTATCGACGATGCCGCTCGCCTCGGCATTACCGCCGTCGAATGGCTCGGCGGTGAACCACTGCTGCGTCCGGGTGTGTTCCGACTCATGGCCCAAGCGGCCGAGCGCAACCTGCGCAACAACATCTGGACCGGGGGACTGCCCCTGGCAAGCGAGCACGTCCGTCGAGAGTGTATGTCTGTGGCGCAAGACGGGCTCATCTCTGTGCATGTATCTTCAATTGACCCAAAGATGTATGTACGCCTGCACCCCGGTCGTCCGGTCGAAGATCTGGATACCATCCTTCAGGGAGTCCGGGCGCTGCTTCTCGCTGGCTACCCTGCCGAACAGATACTCAACTCTGTCACCTACACCGGACTACAATCCGCCAAGGATATGATAGCAACCATCGACCTTTTCGAAGATCGCTTCGGTATTAAGACCTCTCTGAATGTCTACCATACATATCTGCGGCCGGGACAGACCGACCGGGATCTGGCGCGCTTCATTCCCTCGCCTGATCAGGTGGCCCGTGTCTACAGTCGCTATAAGCGGCAGCATGGAATTGCGCAGGTGCCAATGAATTGCGTAGATAAGCAGTACTGCTCAGCGACCGTTGCCGTGTTGGCCGACGGTACTGTTACACCGTGTGCCACGATTCGTGAATCCGGTGCGCCACGCGTAACCGAGACCCGCGGTCTGTTTGACATCTTCCAAAAGCACCGTGATCACCTGATCTTCAAGCAGTTCAAAGATCCCGCCAATCTCCCCGACAGATGCCGGGTATGCGGGCTGTCGTCTGAGTGCTGGGGATGCCGCTCGCGGGCCTATGCTGCCGGTGAAGGTATCTACGGTGACGACCCGCGATGCTTCCGTCGGGCAACCAAACCCACCGAACGCCAGATGCCAAAGCCTCAAGCCAACAAGTAAGCCCGCCGCAAGCCATTGCGACGGGCTTTGATCATGAAAATAGTGATGTTGTTCGCTTAGCTCTCGGTCGTCGCCTCTGTTTGCTCCTCGGGCTTCTCCTGGCCCATTTCAAGGATGTACTCGGCCACGAGCTGCAGTTTTTCCTCGCCAAGATGTGCAAATGACGGCATGGGCGCGAATTGGTCCCGCTTCTTGCCGGGGTTCTTGGCCCAGGTGACGATACCTTCGATATCCCCGGCGTAGATCTCCTGTACCTCGACAATCGAGGGCCCGGCCAGTACGCGGTCGAAGGCATGACAGGCGGCACAGTTTTTGAAGACACTCTTACCGGTCGGTCCCATGGCCAATCCTTCACCCAGACTCATGCCGGCATCGAGTCGCATGTGAGCTGCCAGGCTAACCGCGCGGAAAGCATCGGATCGGCTGGCCATCTTCTGTCGATGGTCCTCTACACTGGCTTCACGATATACATGGCGGCCTGTACCCATGAATACGACTACGACTGCGAAAATGACAAGGATAGGTGCGTAGAAGCGCCCAATCCGAGCGTCGCTGGATCGTAGCTCCGACCACAGGAGGACCATAACGATGGACGCTACCACAACTCCCGCGGAGATAACAAGCACCAGTGTTACCGTGACCCCAATTGATGGCAGTGTAAGCAGCAACAGGGGTCCAAACACCACCTGCGCCAGGGTGACATAGAATGCGACCCGATAGAATAGCCGTCTGAGCTCCGGGCGTGTGAACTGTGGCAGGTGCTCCTCCACCGGAAAGCGCTTGCGGCCAAACCATCCGGCCAGAAACAGCCCGGTCAGCGCCAGGCTGGCCATGAGGAAGTGGAAGTACCGTGGAAAAACGTTGCCGATTTGCAGCGAGGAGAAGAACCCCGCTACCTCCGACCACTGATCCGGGAAGAGCATCAGGTTGATATTCGACAGGAAGACCAGCGGGATACTCAAAAAGAGGAATGCTGAAGCTACCCCGACACCAATATGCCGCTTCTTCTTCGGGCCGGTCCATCTGTCCCATGTGTACTTGTGCAGATAGGTCAGCAGGAACACCAGGATGATGAGCGGGATAAGACCCATCCAGGCATAACCCGTCAGGGCGTTGGCCGAATAGAAGTAGGTTGTGTAGAGCAGATTGATGGCCAGCAATGGTCCCACTCCAAGCACCACCGCCAGGCTCTTGTTGACCGTGATTGTAGCGCCGATTCGTCGCGCCAGGTCATCGTATTTAGGCCAGGTGAGACCCAGAATCTCAAACAGCACGGTCAATAATGACCCACCGACCATCAGATTCACAAAGAGAATATGCAGAAGAAACAGCGCCACCAGGATGATCTCAAGTTCCCATCCATTCAAAGGAAGCGGAAGTTCAAGGTCTCTGGGGAGAAAGGCTCCTGCAGTCAGATATATCATCAAATTGGTCATTTCATCATCCTCACAACACCTTCGGGTTCATCGGGCTACATGCTGGACTCGTTGTTGCCGACGGCAGCCTGAGGTATCCCTCGTGACTGCGCCCCGGGTAAGAACTCTCGATTTTCCTCGAGGTCCTTCAGGTAAGCTATCAGAGCTTCCAACTCGCGCTGGTTACCGGGGAAAGGAGGCATGTAGGTGCGTGAGTTGTGCATGGTTTCTATGAAGGTACTCATGACTGTCGGATCCCAGCCTCCGGGGCCGTAGAGATTGTTGAATTTGTCTACCATGGAATTGATTCCGGTCGTCGTGTGGCAGCGCGAGCAGGCAATCCGAAAAACGTCCTTGCCCGCCTCCACCATATTTGCCTCGGTCACTCGATTGTGCGCCACAAATGTCGCATGCGCCAGGACACCATCGCGTTTGTAGATGGGATAATCGATCAGGCGGATACCGTTGGAGTACATATAGTCAGCCACCACATACGGTTTACGGACAAACTCGCGGACCCGCTCAAAATGGCCCAGCAGCCAGATTCCCAGCACGAACGGTATCAGAAGCAGCACCCCGTTGATCAGTCTTGGTTTGCTCATGCCCACTATGGCCGTAATGATGATCGCTGCCAGTGCGGCAATCATGATATAGCCAAAGCTCTCGTGCCAGTTCTGGAAAGCCTGGGTCAGCATGGCCACATCGAGATTACTCCGCATTGCCTCCGGCACTACATTCCAATACCACACCGCGCCCACAATGAACGGCGGTACCCAGACCAACGTCCAGATAGAGACGAATCGCACTGCTTTGCGCCTGAGCTCGCTCCCCTTCTGCGTGAAGAAGAACAGCAGGAACCAGACACACAGTCCGGCGGTCATGAGAGCGTAGGTCGTTCTGAATAACAGCTGCGGTGCATACAGCGGGTTGAAGAAAGCGGAAATCAGGCTTTGATCCAGCGGCCAGCTTCCACTGTGCATCATGAAGCCAAGAATCCCCACGATGATTGCCATCGTTGCCCACGAGAAGACACTGAGAGTCACGCCCACCCCGATATGCACCTTCTTCATGATCCCCTCTTTCCACCGCTTCCAGGTGAGGAAATAGACGAGAATCAGCACCACCTCCGAGATGAAAACGATCCACTCGATGAACCACGCCCAGAAGAAAATGCGCAGAAGCGATCCAATACCAAAAGGCGCGATGAGCGCTGTGGTGAACCAGATACCCACACCAGTGAGCGCCCCGATCGTAGTGGTAACGATGAAAAGGACCATTGTCACCTTATAGGCCAGGCGGTCGACCTCCTCACTGCCATTCTTCCAGCCCAGCCACTCCATGACTGTTACCAGCGGATAGGCACCGACGGCGAGGGGGTGGTTTACGAAGACATGCAGGATAGCAATAATGGCGATCAGCATGCGATTGCCGATGTGATCGACAAAGAAGATTGGAAAATCCATACTCAGCCCTACCAGTTTGTGATCAAGCCAGGAGGCGGCGACGCGTCTCCCTCCCGAATCGTATCAACCGCCTGGTGTGCCAAATCGGACAAAATTCTCTTCAATTTACACTCTTCGAGCCGCACGTCAACCCCAGAACGAACGTGGCGGAACTAGCATCACAGTCCTTGGTCACACATGATTCCCTGCAGGGAATATCACAGATCACAGCATGCCGCCTGTGCATTCGCTGAACAATAGCCTAACGTGTGTCACTACATAGGGTTAAGACACTTGATTGCCGATCGCGGACCGTAAAGGAATCCCACTAAGTGCCGAAACCATACAGTAATAAAAGACTATCGAGGATCGTCGGGGACTACTACGGTTCTCCCCGCCGATCCACTTGTCAGACAGACATCAGTGATTCGGCATCTACGTACTGAATTCGAGTACCAAACATAGACCCTTTTACAAACGATCCGCCCGAGGGCGGATGATTTTGGAGTAGTGAAATGCGCTTCAAACTTCAGCTAACACACAAGCTGATGCTGATGATCGTGCTGGTGGTTACGCTGTCTATCAGCGCCGTCGCGTTCGTCAGCGTTTGGAAGTCACAGGAGCAACTGGGGGCGCAGGGGGAAACCGACCTGGAGCACTTGACCAGCATGGCGCTGGAAATGTGCCGCTTGAGTGCTGAGCAGGCTCAGCAGGCAGTTCTCGCTAATCTGAAGACAGGGCGAGAGATCTTTGACAACATTGGCGGTCAGGCTACCATCGAGAATGGTCAGTTGGTTCTGCAGAACGGGGAGGAACAACTGGTCATCAACGACGACACCAAACTCGTCGATCGCTTGACACAAATGACGGGTGCCCACTACACCGTCTTCCAGAAAGAAGGTAACAGCGCCCGACGAGTCTCTACCACGGTTACCGACAAGAACGGTCAGCGCGCTGTGGGAACATACATCTCTCAGCCGGTGTACGAGACAGTCTTTAAGCAGGGACGTACATTCACCGGCCGCGCCTGGGTGGTCGACGACTGGTATGTGACAGCATATCAGCCGATTCGAAACAACAATGGTGAAGTCATTGGGTCCTTCTTCTGTGGTGTGCCGGAGAGCTCGGAGACGCTGCGCAAGGCTATACTCTCTCAGAAGATCGCCGAAACCGGCTATATGTATACAATGACCAGCGAAGGGATCCTGCAGGTCCACCCGACCAGCGAGGGTGAAGATATCAGCAAATACGACTTCGCCAAGGAAATGATGGCCAGGGCCCCGAGTCTCAAGGACGGCGAATTAGCCACCATCAAGTATCCCTGGTTTGATTCCCGGGTCGGTTCAGAACGCATGAAAATCGTCAAGTATGCCTACTTTGATGACTGGGACTGGATTATTGCCTCCGGTTCATACATGGAGGAGTTCACTGCAGCCGCTACGACGGTTCGCAACTACATCATCTGGCTCGGCCTTGCCTTCTTGATCGCATCGGTGCTCATCGCCTGGTACATGGCACGCACTATCGCTCGACCAGTGACTCAGCTGGCCACGATCGCGCAGGAGGTCGCCAAGGGCGATGTCAGCCAGACGATCAATATTAAGAGCTCCGACGAGGTGGGTACGCTGGCCGATGCGTTCAACGAAATGATTGCCTACCTGCAGGAAGCCTCCCACGTTGCCGAGCAGATTGCCGACAACGATCTCACGTCTGACATCAAGCCGCGCAGCGAGCGCGATGTCTTCGGACGGGCCTTCCAGAAGATGATCAACAACCTGTCCGACATCATGCGCCAGATGGCAGAGAACGCCCGCGAACTCGTGAGCGCCTCGACTGAAATCGCCTCCACTTCGGAGCAGATGTCCCGTGGTGCCCGCCAGCAGTCTGAGCAGGTGACCCAGGTTTCCTCCGCCGTGGAAGAAATGACCGCCTCCATCGTGGAATCCTCGCGCAATGCCGGCGATGCTACCGAGGCGTCCCAGAACGCTTCCAACACAGCCGGCGATGGTGGCCGTACGGTACAGGAGACGGTCGACGGCATGCAGCGTATCGCCGACGTGGTGCGTCAGTCCGCTGACTCTATCTCTAAACTGTCCTCTTCCGCCGATCAAATCGGTGAGATCATCGGTGTTATCGATGATATCGCCGACCAGACCAATCTTCTGGCGCTCAACGCCGCTATCGAAGCGGCCCGGGCCGGTGAACAGGGTCGCGGCTTCGCCGTGGTGGCCGATGAGGTTCGTAAGCTCGCCGAGCGCACCGGTAAGGCAACCGGCGAAATCACCGGTATGATTCAGGCCGTCCAGCAGGAAACCGAGGAGTCGGTACACCTGATGGAAACCGGTGTTCAGGAAGTCGACAAGGGCCGTCAGCTGGCCGATCAGGCTGGTAGCAGCCTGGGTGAGATTGTCAGCATGTCCGAACAGGTCATGCAGATGGTTCGCCAGATTGCCGCCGCCAGCGGCGATCAGTCGACCGCCGCCGAGGAAATCTCGAAGAATATCGAGCACATCTCCAGTGTGACCAAAGAAACCGCCAGTGGTGCCGAGCAGGCCGCTGCTGCCGCCGAACAGCTCAACCGGCAGGCAGAAGGTATGCAGACAATGGTCGCCAAGTTCAAACTGCGCGACTAATCCGGATTTCTGCTCGTTTAAGCCCATTGCGGAGCGATCAGGTCACGGCCGATCGCTCCGCTTTCTTTTTTGCCCGGGGTACATACTGAATCCTGTGGCGTTCGGAGAATCGAAACCAACCATACGTACACATTGTTGGTACAATAACATGGGGAACGTACACAACAATGGAGAACCCCATGAGCAAGCTGACAACTCGTACGAGGTTACCGATGCTGTTTCTTCTGCTGGTACTGGCGATTGCTGCGGGTGCGGTCACAACCCTGATCTACCGGCATGTCCATGCCGGTGACGAGGATAAACCAGCTACGCTGACCTGCGAGACACCATCGAATACCATTCGGACAGGAGATTCTCAGATGAAATACAACGTACAGAAATCCGACGATGAGTGGAAGTCGGAGTTGACCGAAGAGCAGTTCCGTATCGCCCGTCAGGGGGGCACCGAGCGTGCCTTCACAGGGGTGTACTACGATCACAAGGAAGACGGCGTCTACCGCTGTGTCTGCTGCAACATCCCACTCTTTGACAGCAAAACCAAGTATGAGTCAGGATCCGGCTGGCCGAGCTTCTTCAAGCCGGCCGACAGCTCCAATATCGAGACACTGGAAGATAACAGCCTCGGCATGCGCCGCATCGAAGCCCGCTGCAAGAACTGTGGTGCCCATCTTGGTCATGTGTTCCCTGATGGCCCTGAGCCAACCGGCCTGCGCTATTGTGTCAACTCAGCGTCGCTCAACTTCCAGCCACGCTCAGAAGAAGCGCCGTCATCCAGCTCAGGCAGTGATACCTCAGTTACCCGTAACGAATAAGGCTGCTCGAGCTGGACATATGGGCAAACAGGACAAACCTCTATCAGCTTCTACCCGTCTTCGATTCCGCGGTGGCCGGGGCCAGACACTGGTCGCGCGGCTCGATCTACCCGACGAAGGAGAGCCAGTCAGCTACGCGCTACTGGCCCACTGCTTCACCTGCTCCAAGGACCTGAAGCCCCTGGTTAATATCTCCCGGACACTGGCCAGTCGAGGGATTGGTGTCTTCCGTTTCGATTTCACCGGCCTGGGCGAAAGCGAGGGAGATTTTACCGACACCAATTTCTCGACCACAGTCGAGGATCTCCTCGCCGCCGTTGATCATATGCGCAGCCGCAAAGCGGCGCCAAAGCTGCTTATCGGTCACTCCTGGGGTGGCACGGCGATTCTTCGCGCCGCCACCGACGTTAACGAGGCCGGTGCGGTCGTGACAATTGCATCGCCATACGACCCCGGGCATGTAGCCAATGTCTTCCGGGACAAGCTGGACCAAATCGAAGAGTCTGGTCAGGCGCGTGTCAGTATCGCCGGGAGGGACTTCACTATCTCCCGTCAGTTTCTCCAGGACCTGGAGGGGGAGAGCTTGAAGGAATCGCTGCGGAACCTGAATAGACCGCTGTTGATTCTGCATTCTCCCGACGACGACGTGGTCAGCATCGACAATGCCGCTCTCATCTACAAAGCCGCTCGACATCCCAAGAGCTTCCTGGCTCTTGATGGTGCTGACCACCTGTTACTCGAGCAAGAACACGCGCAGTATGCGGCAAATCTGATCGGTCAATGGGCCGAGCCTTACTTGTAGATTCAACATTCTCGAATTGTAGAACAGCGGCTGCCAGACAAATTAACGGGCCGCCGAACAGGTAGGGAATTCGACGGCCCGATGTGAGGCGCGGCGGTAGATCTCATTGACACTCTCTTATCTTGTCATCCGTCAGCTCCGGCGGCCTTTTTTCGCCAGGTCACAATGGTGCCGAACAGCCTGTGCCAGTGACTTCGGGCGGAATGGCTTTTTGACGACGCCGGCAAAACCATGCTGGCGGTAGTTTGCCATTATTGGATCGGCCGAATAGCCGCTGCAGACGAGCGCCATCACCGAGGGGTCCAGCTTCTTCAGTTCTTTCATAGTCTCCTGTCCGCCCATACCATTGGCAACGACGAGGTCAAGTATGACTAGATCAAATGGTACGCTGTTGGCCTTAGCCTGTTCATATAGCTTGAGCGACTCTTTGCCGTCTGACGCAACCGTGACCTGATATCCGTACCGGCTCAACGCCTTGTCCATCAATGACCTGATAAAGTCCTCGTCGTCCATCACCAGAACACGTTCCGAACCGCGAGGATCAAGTTGGTCGAGATCAATCGAGTCCTCCGAGGACCGATCGCACGCTGGCAGCCACATGTCAACAACCGTTCCCTTCGCCGGTTGCGAGTTGATATGGAGCACGCCGTTATGCTTGCTGACAATGGCGTAGGCCGCGGTTAAACCCAGTCCACTGTGTCCTTCGCGAGTCGAATAATAGGGGTCCCACACCCGGTGGATCTCATCGGGAGGTATACCTTGCCCCTGGTCCGAGACCCTTACCCGTACATAGCTCTGGCTGCGGAGTGTACTGTCGGTGACTGATTCAGGTAGTTTGTGAGTCTTCACCGCAACACTCACCCGTCCGCCCTCAGGCATCGCCTGGACCGCATTCACAGTGATATTCTGAATCGCCCGGCCAATCTGGCCGTTGTCAACGTCGATCTGAGGCAGACCCGGCTCAAAATCGAAACTTACCGTCACCGGTGAACTGCCGAGTGCAACCGACACCGAATCGGTGACCAGTTCAGCCGTATTGGTTGGTTGCCGGACCGGCTCCCCACCCTTGGCGAAGGTCAGGAGTTGCTGAGTCAGGTGGTTTGCCTGCTCCGCGACACGTTCGGCCACGCTCAAGTGGTGCCAGGCTTCCTGGTCTTCTTTGATGTCGTCCTTGGCCAGCGCTACGTGTCCCAGGAAACCCTGTAGCACATTATTGAACCCGTGGGCAATTCCACCGGCCAGCAAGCCCAGCATCTCCATGCGATGTGCCTGTCCGCGCTCCTGTTCATGGCGCTTACGCTCGGTGAGATCTTCGGTCAATATGACAACTCGATCCACCCGGCCCTCGTCATCATGGATTGCATAGAAGTAATGTGAAATCCAGCGCGTGTTCAGGCTGCGCTGACCGGTAAGCTGTATCTCGGGAATGAACAGCTCCCCGCCCTTCTGGTAGATCTCTCGCACCTTCTGCTGCCAGGGTCCCAGGTATGTATCTCGTTCGTCTAATTCCAGCGTGTGCTTCTGCTCGGCCTGCAGACGACGGATGTCGTTTTCGTCGTAGTTCCAGATACGACCCCAGGCAGGATTGGCGCTGAGCAACCGACCGTGCCTGTCACGAACCGAGACTCCGATAGGTGAATGCTTGATGACAGCCTGACTGAATCGCAGGTTTTCTCGAAGCGCCTTCTCGGCCCGATGCGCCGCTGTATGGTCGAAGATGTTCACGCAATAGGCCGCTATCGAGCCATCAGTCTGTCTGACCGGGACGATCTCAAGACTGAGATTCAGAATCGTATCCAAGGCTTCTCGGACGACGATTGCCACAGGGTGGACCTCTCCGCGCTCGGCCAGAGACACGGCATTGTCGAAATCCTTCCGATACTCCTCCTTGATGATATCGCAGAGGTATGCTCCGGTATGGATCGGCCGTTGCAGAAGCGGGCCAAGGGTGGTTCGGGCTGCATGGTTGCAGAAGTGGACAACGAGGCGGGTGTCCGTCAATAGACAAGGATTGCGGCTCGCCTGTTGAAGTCCCTTGATGACAAGGCTGTCATCAAGCCCAGAATCTTGGTTGTCCTCAGTCTGTCGCCCAGAGCACAGTGGGGAACGGGTGTCGGTCATCTACTCCTTTGCTGTTCCTGTTGATACGGATACGTCCGCAGTGGGGCATCTCCAGGTTAGCGTCTACGTTGCCTGCACAAAGCTGTCAGATTCGGGAGCATCGATTTCTGTCCTTTTGCACATCATCGGACCGACAACCATTGAGCTTAAGTCCCAAAGCCAAGAAAGCCATCAACTGTAACTATACTGCCTGTCAGCGCGCCGCTGTTCCGGCGAATCGACTCCTTCCGAGGCCAGTCCTCCGGTCAATGGCCGGTGATACTCACGAAAAACTAATTAATTAGTTGCAACTTCTGTGGCCGGTTTCGTATACTCAGGTATGAAGTCCTAAGGAATTAGTTGATATCGTCTGATATCGTCTGGTATCGTTAACGTCGAAGCGGAGTCTCCATGGCACGCAAGAAAACCCCCACTCTTACCGAAGCCGAGCTGCGCATTATGCGCGTCATCTGGGATCTGGAAGAAGCCAGCGTCAATGACGTGCTGGCCAAGCTCCCGGCTTCCGAACAGCCGGCCTACAACACGGTGCTGACAACCATGCGCATTCTGGAGCAGAAGGGCTATCTGGAGCACATCAAGCGCGGTCGCGCCTATTACTACCGGCCGCTGGTCGACCGGCAGCGGGTCCGGCGGAAAGCACTTCGGCACATAATGACCAATTTCTTCGATGGCTCTCCTCGCGAGCTCATGCTCAGCATTCTGGATGATGAGAAGCTCTCCGCCGAGGATCTCGAGCGGCTGAAGCAGATGATAGATGACAAAGACAAGTAGGTGGCTGTATGGAATCGATGTTCAATGACGTGTCCTATCTCACATATGCTCTGACGGAGCTCTCGTTACACGGGCTTTTGATAGGCACAGCCCTGACCGCCCTTGTTTGGGTGACGACTCGCTTCACTCCTCGCAGTAACGCCCGCACCTTGCACCAGGTATGGTGGGTGACCCTGATAGTTGTGTTATTGCTCCCCTTCGTAATGCCATCTGTGGGCGAAGGAGTCAGTCGTGTATCAGCAATGCTCATGGATATCACTTCCGGGTCCTCGTCCCAGCCGACAATCCCCATATTGGCC
>WJKG01000378.1 GCA_014729205.1 candidate division GN15 bacterium
GTTCAAGGGCGCCTTCAACGTCCACAAGCTCTACACCTTCAAAGGGTCGGTGCGAGGGGAATACCTTCGCCAGTCCAACTACATTCGCAACACGGCGCAGGAATCGCAGCGAAACCGGTGGACTCTCAATTTCGACTACAATCACCAGATATCGCCGACGCTGGAGGTCGGCGGTTTTGGTGACTTTGTGTCTGATGCTACCTATTATGATGACTACTCGAATAATCTCGAGGACCGGCTCACGGGCAGACGGATCAGGTCTCGCATCAACTTCAGCAAGAAGTTCGGCGACCGGACGTCCCTATCAGGCCAATTCGAGCACAATGTCAATCTCGTGACCGGCCGACGGGATGACGACCTGCCGTCACTCAACCTGTCACTACCGACAATCAAACCGTTTGGCGAGGGGTACCGGGATGACGACGGAAAACTCGTTCAGAAGTGGTATCACGGTTTTAGCTTCAGGTACAATCCGAGCATGCTCAATTTCTCATCCCGTGATATAGATACGACGACATTTGTAGCGGTAGTCGACTCCACCCCGGTTATCGATACTCTTACCGGGGATACGACATCGTGGGATGTCAGCGAAATCAAAGATACGGTCGAAACCCGCTCCTATAAGCGCTATACCAGGATTACTCACAATCCCGGCATCAGCCTGCCGAAGATTGACCTGTTTAAGTACATCCACATTCGCCCCAGCCTGAGCTACGGTGAAACATGGGTCAAAGTCTGGGAAACCGATCAGTCACAGGATGCAGGTATCAATGCGGACCGCATTTATCGTACCTACTCGTTCAGGTCAAGTATTGGAATGAACACGGCCCTCTACGGGACTATCTATCCCAATCTGTGGGGGTGGACAGGGCTCAGGCACACCATGACACCCTCGGTGTCATACAGTTGGTCACCCGAGATTAATCTCTTCCCTGACGTTACTAGCTATGCGGGCGGGAGCAGAAGCAACAAAGCGTCGAGCTTGCGGTTCAGTCTGGATCACTTGTTTAGTGCCAAGGTGAGGCGAAACGAGGTAGAGGCGACCTACGAGCTGCTATCTGTTAGTTCGTCGTTCACCTACAATTTCGAGGCTGAGCAAAAACCGCTGAGTCCCCTGAGCACAACTATTCGTTCGTCCGCACTACCCAAACTGAGTCTGACTGCCAGTCTGACTCAGCCATTCTACTCGCCCGACTCCGATGACAGGCTGTTCTATGTCTCGAGCTTCTCGTTTGATGCCCGATTTGCCGGGATATCCGGCGGAACGTTCTTGTTCGATGACCCCATCCAGAAGGCTCCCGCCGGCCAGGGGGCGAAGCCAACTGCAGGTGGTCGTGGCTGGTCGCTGTCCGCCCAGTATAACTATGCCCAGAGTGGTTTCAATGATACGTTCAGGAAGACGAGCAATTTCGTTCAGCTCAACGCTCGTTTCTTCTTAACGCCCTTGACAGAAGTCACCTGGAGTCAGCGATATAGTCTTTTGCAACACAAGAACTTAAACATAAGCATTAACCTGTCCCGCCAACTGCATTGCTGGACAGGCAGTTTGTACTTCGTACCCACTGGCAACAACCGAGGTTTTGGCTTCAAGCTCTACGTTACCGCGTTGCCCGAGATCAAGATTGACAACTCCCACGAGAGCTATGCCCAGCGTTTGCAGGGGAGTGTCTTCTAGTCCACGTTACCGTAAAAACTCGAAAAAACGCTGTATTTCCGCATGTTTATAGCGTTTCTTTTTGTTGACAGTAGCTTCTTTTGAGGATTATCTGGCAGACAGAAAATGGCAAAAATGAACCTGAGAAACCCATAAACGTTTGGAAGGGGATGTCCCATGACCAAGGATGAAATGATTGATCTGATGGCCAATGAATCCGGAATCTCAAAGAAACAGGCCGCCGAGGCTCTGGGCGCTTTCATGGAAGGCGTAACGAAGCAGCTCAAGGACGGCAACAAGGTCAGTTTCGCCGGTTTCGGTACTTTCTCGATTTCACAGCGCAAGGCTCGCACCGGTCGTAATCCGCAGACCGGCGATACCATCCAGATTCCGGCGACTAAGGTCCCGGTCTTCAAGGCCGGCAAGAACCTGAAGGACGCCGTCCGCAAATAGCCTGTTATCAGAGACAGGAATGGAGGCAGGGCCAGTTGTGCCCTGCCTTTTTGCGTGGGTGGCGATTTTGTGAGTGTATGTACCAAGTTATTGTTGAGATTTCATTGCAGGCGGGGCAGATTCGGTCATTATGGCGAAACGAAAGGCAAAGGCAGCGAATCGGGTAAGCCGCAAGCATCAGGCGCTGGGAGTGCTGGTGTTCCTGCTGGCGGCGATTCTGGTCGTCTCTTTGGCGACCCACTCGTACAGCGATGATGCCCGGATCACCGGACAGGTCGATGCTCACCTAAACCCGTTCGAGGTCAGCTACCACAACCAGGCCGGCATGCTCGGGGCATATCTGTCCTATTTCCTTCTGACTCTGGTCGGATGGCTCTCGTACTTTCTTGCTGCCGGATTACTGGTGGTCAGCCTCAGGCTTTTCTCATCCGAATTCGCCCGCACCGTGCGTGTGAACACGGTCGTTGCCTCCGGAGCCGGGCTGCTGGTTACAATGCTCTATAATATTCACATTGTCACATCACCGACGATTGGCCGCGATACGAGTATCGGCGGCTATATCGGCCGTGAACTGACGATAGTCGCCACCAAACTGATAGGTTCTATCGGGTCCTACATATTACTGGGCGGTCTGCTTCTCGTTCTGCTTGTGCTGTATACGCCTGTTTCCGGGCTACTGAAAGTCCGTTTGCCGTCGCTGAAGGGTATCAAGCTGCCCAGAGTCTCTTTCAGCACAACTGGTCTGGGGGCAAGACTGAAGGCCGCGCTGAGTAGTGCGCGTATTCGCGAGTGGATGGCTTCGCTTACCAGTTCCACCCGGGACGAGGCAGAGGAAGAGCCCGCCCGGACCGAGCCTGTTGAACAGCCCTCGCCGCCAACGAGTGAGGATGAGCCCGAAGCCGACATCGACGACACCAAGTCCCGCAAGAAGACCGTGCTGGTGAAGCCAGCCAAACAACTACAGGTCAAGTCGGTGGAGTATCAGTATCCGGGACTGGAACTGCTCAACGAAAACGATGAATCGGGCACCGCCGTGGGGAAGGACGAACTCGAGTTCACGGCGCGTATGCTGAGGGAAACCCTGGAGACATTCGGAGTGAGGGTCGACGGTGATATCGAGACACTGCCCGGCCCGGTGATCACACGCTATGAGTTCAAGCCCGCGGCCGGAGTGAAGGTCAATCAGATAATCAATCTCTCCGACGATCTCGCTCTTGCTCTCAAGGCAAAACGTATACGCATCGTGGCACCCATACCGGGGAAAGCTGCGGTCGGGGTGGAGATACCGAACCGCAAGGCGCAGACGGTATACTTGCGGGATTTGCTGGAAACCCCGGCGTTCCGCGATGCCAACCTTCGCTTGCCGCTCGCACTGGGTAAGTCCATTTCGGGCAGACCCTATGTTGCCGACCTGACACGGATGCCACACTTGCTGATCGCTGGTGCCACAGGTTCCGGCAAATCAGTCTGCATGAACGTGCTCATCAGCTCATTGCTGTATCGCCTTCACCCCATGCAGGTCCGGTTTATTTTCATCGATCCCAAAATGCTCGAATTGTCGGTATATAAAGGTATACCACACCTGGGACGGCCGGTGGTAACCAAACCGCGCAGGGCTGAAA
>WJKG01000379.1 GCA_014729205.1 candidate division GN15 bacterium
CGATTGAGGAGTTTGCCAAGGAGATGAATCGTAAGGTCAAGAAGATGGGACTGGAGAACACGGTCTTCTTCGAGCCAACCGGGCTCGATGCGCGGAACGTATCCACGGCACATGAGGTCGCGAAGATTCTGCACTACGCCTTCGACTATGAATTGATCGCGCACATCACATCGCTCAAGCGATATGACTGCCATGTCATCAACCGCAACGATCGGGTCGTCCCGATGGCCAACACGAATCTCCTGGTTCACTCCCGCTATGATGTGCTCGCGGGCAAGACTGGCTATATTCGGGCGGCGGACTACTGCCTCACGACGCTGGTGCGCGGCAATGATGCACAGCGGCTGACGCTGGTCGTCCTCGGGGCGCCACGCGACAGGATTCGTTTCAGGGAAGCTCGCAAGCTCCTCGACTGGGGCGTGCGCGAGCTTCAGGAAGAACGCACCCTGGCACAGACATAAGACGTGATGCCTCTCTCGAACTAACACAACCTTAGCAAATAATCGTTTGGGTAATCGGCCATAAACGCTTATACTGTCTGGCATTATGCCGTCTACGAAGCGAATAGTCGTCGTTGGAGCAGGCTTTGTGGGCCTGGCTACGGCCGTCTTCCTGGCCAAAAAAGGCAGACCCGTCCACGTTGTTGAGAAGAATCCTCAGATAGTTGAGAACCTCCCCAAGGGGAGCCTTCACTTCCACGAGCCTACACTCAGAAAGCACCTGGAAACTACCGTCAAATCCGGCCAATTGACTATTGGCCTGCCGGAAGCCGCACCGTTCCAGGACAACGCGCTGATATTCATCGCCATTGACTCAGTTGTGCAAGACCTGTGGAAGATGAGACTGAGCAGTTTCGAGCAAATGGCTCAATGGCTTGGCCAGCGCAAAACGAGGCACAAACGGACTGTGATTCTCAAATCGACCAACATTCTCGGCTTCGCCGATGCCTTCCGCGAACTGCTGTGGAAACAACCACACGGCAAAACACTCTCTTTAGCGGTCAACCCGGAGTTCCTGCGCGAAGGGTTCGCATACGAAGACACCGAGTCTCCATGGCGAGTCGTGATTGGCGCGGAGAAACCAGCCGAACGCCGGGCCCTGGTGGATCTCTACCGAGAAGTGTATCCCAAAAACGTCCCGATCGTAAAGACGACCTGCAAAGAGGCCGAACTGATCAAGCTGGGGTCGAATGTCTATCTTTCGCATCGCCTGGCTTTCATACACGAACTGGCTGACTACGCCCGACAGGCAGGGCTCGATATCGACCGCGTCCGGCAGGGGATAGGCCTCGATGAACGCGTGGGGCAGGGCTATTTCAATCCCGGACTGGGGTTCGGAGGCTCATGTCTGCCCAAGGACTGCAATCTGATAAACTCCCGCGAGCTCGACAATACCTTTGAATTCAAGACTGCTCAAACAGCGCTGGAAATCAACCAGCGACTGCTCGATGGTCTCGTCAGCCGTCTGGAGCACGCTGTCGGGCAACTGCAGGACAAAAAAATCGCGCTCTTGGGCGCTGCATTCAAGGCCGACCTCGATGACACTCGGGGTTCTCAGGCAGTTAATCTGGCCCTGAAGCTCGCCGAAAAGGGAGCGCAAGTGGTCGTGTTCGATCCATTTATCGACGGAGCGTACCTTCCCGGGGCCGAAGCAATACCGTTGGCCGACACCGTTGACGAGGCCTGCCACGACGCTTCCGCAGTTGTCATTGGTACAGCACACTCCAGATTCAGACGACTCAGCGCTAAGACACTCAGTGGTTTGGTCCGAAACAAGGTCATAGTAGACTACTTCCGGATTCTCAATCAGCCCCGCTGGCAAAAAGCGGGCTTCACATTCGCTTAGACAAACGGAGTTATGGCGCAGACTATTCTCATAACCGGCTCATCCGGAACGGTGGGCACCGGTCTTACCCGGCGCCTGATCGACGATGGGTACACGGTGATACCGATCGATATCAAGCCCTGTGTCTGGGACAAACAAATAGACCGTCGCACGTTACGGATGGATCTTCGTAAGCCGGTGAAATCTATTGGACGTCGGAAGAAGCCGGATATGATAGTCCATCTGGCTGCCAATGCCCGCGTTCATGAACTCGTAGTACACCCCCAGAGGGCCCTCGATAATTACCTCATGACGCACAATATACTGGAGTTCGCCCGCCAGTACGGAATCAGGCGCATTCTGTTTTCATCATCGCGGGAGATCTACGGTGAATCCAGCCCTGGTCAGCGGCGCAAAGAGGCCAATACCAATGTGAGCCGCATAAAGTCGCCATATACCGCCAGCAAGTTCTCCTCAGAGGCATTGCTGCATGCCTACCACGCCTGCTATGACGTCCAGCCCGTAATCGTCCGACTCTCGAATGTGTACGGCAAGTACGACGTCTCCGAACGGGTAGTACCGTTGTTTATCTACTACGCGCTTCGCGACAGAACCCTGACGCTTTTCGGCGAGGAGAAGAAGCTGGATTTCACGTATATCGATGACTGCGTCGACGGTCTCGTAAGAATCGTGCGGCGATTTGACAAGGTCAGTGGCAACACCTTCAATCTGGCGACTGGCAACGGGGAGAGGCTCAGGGATCTCGCCACATGGATTATCAGGGAAACCGGTTCCGACTCCAAGATCGAAATCGACTATAAACGAACGGGCGAGATTTCGCGATTCGTAGCCGATATATCACAGGCGCGCACTCTGTTAGGATACAACCCTAAGGTATCACTTAAAGATGGGGTCAAGCTCGCTGTTGAATGGTATCTGCGCGTTATCACGCAGCGACGCATTTACGATTTGCAGCGACGTGCCCTGGCCCGCTGGGGCTGGCAGTAACTGGGGTTCTTTTCGAGTTGAAGCGCTACTTGATATTGTAGCTTAGTCTTTGGCGCTGCAAAAGGCTATCTGGCGAAGAGATTGTATTTGAGAATGCACCGAATGGCGCTGAGGCCGTCTTTCCAGCCAATCTTCTTACCTTCGTCATAGGTCCGACCGTAGTAGGTAATGCCGACCTCATAAATGCGAACCTTCATGCGTGCTATCTTGGCCGTTACCTCAGGCTCGACCCCGAAACGCGGCTCAAGGATATCGATAGACTGGATGATCTCGCGGCGGAAGACCTTGTAGCAGGTCTCCATGTCGGTCAAATTCAAATTGGTGAACATATTGGACAGCAGAGTCAGAAACTTGTTGCCAACGTAGTGCCAGAAATAGACCACGCGGTGCGGACCGCCACCTTGGAAACGCGAACCATAGACAACGTCGGCCAGGTCATCAACGATCGGTTGGATGAGTTGCGGATACTGGCGTGGGTCGTACTCCAGATCAGCGTCCTGGACAAGGACAATATCGCCGGTGGCATGCTTGAAGCCCGTCTTGAGAGCGAAACCCTTGCCGTGATTCTGTGGCTGGAAGATCAACTGGTCAATCTGATTCCTGAGCTTTCCTTCGAGCAAATCGCGGGTGCCGTCGGTGGAGAAATCATCGACCACAATTATCTCCAGATCGTCAACAGGTGCCTTGCGGACGCGCCCAAGGATCTCCTCGATAGTGGAGAGTTCATTGTAGACGGGTATTACTACCGACAGCTTCATGGTGTTCGCCTGTTATGTCCCATAAGAAATATTATGTTAACTAATGCCAATGACTCTGCAATACACCCGGCCGATAGAAGTCATATCGGCAGCCCATATTATTTGGCTACTATATTGAATATCCGTCCGGGGACATAGATCTTCTTGATGATGCCCTTGCCGTCGGTGAACGACTTCACTTTGTCGCTGGCGAAGGCTTCAGCCTCCACAGTTTCCTGGTCGGCATCAGGCGGTACCTTGACCGTATCCCGTAGCTTCCCGTTGACCTGGACAGCGATTTCGATTAGTTCGCCCTGCACGGCATCTTCATCGAATTCTGGCCACGTCGACTGGAAGACGGACTCCTGGTGCCCCAGAGCCTCCCAGAGTTCCTCTGCAAGATGGGGCGCCAACGGGGCCACCATCTGAATAGTCTTCAGCACAATCTGGTCATTGAGTTCATCGTTTCCAATATCCGTCCGCTCGAAGTCACGGATCAGCTCCATCAGGGCCGCGATGGCGGTATTGAATTGCAGACGGTCAAAGCTCTCGGAGACCTTCTTGATAGACTGGTTCAGCTTGACATAGATTGAACGCTCAGACTTCGTCAGCTCATCCTGATTGAAGTATCGCTTTAAGTCTGGATTGCTGCCCCGATGATGCTGATGGATCGGAAACAGCTTGTTGTAGACGAACTTCTCGACTCCGGTGATCGTCTCCGAACTCCACAGGACCTCCTTTTCAGAGGGAGCCGTGAAGTACATGGCCAACCGGCTGACATCGACCCCGCGCTCGTCCATCAAATCAAGCGGCGAGACGACATTGCCTTTGGACTTGGACATGACTTCACCGTGAGCATCCATGACCATACCGTGATTGAATAACCGTGTGGCGGGCTCAATTGAGTCCAACAGCCCCATGTCGTGCATTACCTTGTGGAAGAACCGGAAGTAGATCAAATGTCCTGTGGCATGCGTGATCCCTCCCACATACAAATCGATCGGAAGCCATGCATTCGCTTTGGCAGAATCGAAGGGTGCTTGTTCGTTC
>WJKG01000380.1 GCA_014729205.1 candidate division GN15 bacterium
CTTTCCGATGTTGTCGGTCCGTTGGGAGTGCCTTCTCATGTCGAGAAGTGGGGTACGACCTGCGTCATTGGCGGCGGTATTGGTATCGCGCCGATCTACCCGATCGCCCAGGCCTACAAGGCCAACGGCAATCGGGTGATCACTATTATCGGTGCCCGCAATCAGGAAACACTCTTCTATGAAGAGGAACATAAGTCGGTTGCGGATGAGCTCTATGTTTGCACCGATGATGGTTCCTATGGGCATCACGGCTTCGTCTCGGACATCCTCAAGAAGTTAGTCGAGGAAGAGGGACGGCAGATCGATATGATCATGGCTATCGGCCCGGTGCCGATGATGAAGGTCGTGGCCAACATGACCAAGAGTTTCGATCCGCCTGTCCCCACCTGGGTGTCGCTTAACCCGCTTATGATCGATGGTACCGGCATGTGCGGTGGCTGTCGCGTGAGTCTCGGTGATGAAACCAAGTTTGCCTGTGTTGATGGTCCCGACTTCGATGGCCACAAGGTGGACTTCGATCTGCTTACAGCCCGCCTGGGTGCGTATAAAGAACAGGAACGGGCTGCGATGAAACGGTTTCTGGATCAGCCGGGATGTAAGTTGGCCGATTCGGTCAAGAACTTCTCGTATCCCGACTGAGGAGACTCGACTCGCCTGTTGACAACGATGCGTATGTTTGAATGAGAGGAAGTGTATAGTGGCTGAGAAGTTGAAACCCAAAGAGCGCATGAAGATTCCGCGGGTTGACATGCCCGAGCAGGAACCAGAGAAGCGCGTCAAGAACTTCAATGAGGTTCCTCACGGTCTGACCGAGGAACTCGCCAAACAGGAAGCCGCCCGCTGTCTGGAGTGTCCGAAGGCCCCCTGTGTAAAGGGGTGTCCGGTTGAAGTCGATATACCGGCCTTTATCGGTCTTGTCTACGAAGGCAAGTACGCCGAGGCCGCTCGCAAGATTAAGGAAACGAACTCCCTCCCCGCTGTCTGCGGCCGCGTTTGTCCGCAGGAAGAGCAGTGTGAGGAAGTCTGCATCACCGGCAAGAAGTTCAAGCCGGTGGCAATAGGTCATTTGGAACGGTTCGTGGCCGACTACGAGCGCGAGAACGACCTGGTGGAAATCCCGAAGGTTGCTCCACCGACTGGCCGTAAGGTGGCGATTGTCGGTTCCGGTCCTGCCGGGCTGACGGTCGCGGGCGATCTGGTCAAGCTTGGCCATGACGTCACGATCTATGAAGCACTCCACAAGCCGGGTGGCGTGCTGGTCTACGGTATCCCCGAATTCCGTCTGCCCAAGCATATTGTCCAGGCCGAATGTGACTTCCTTCGCGATATGGGTGTGAAGTTCGAAAACTCCACGGTAGTCGGCAAGATGGACACGATCGATGAGTTGTTCGAGATGGGTTTTGATGCGATCTTCATTGGCACCGGCGCCGGATTACCGAACTTCATGGGTCTGGAAGGTGAAAACCTGATTGGCATCTATTCCGCCAACGAGTATCTGACCCGCTCCAACTTGATGCGGGCCTATGATTTCCCGAACAACGATACGCCCATCATTCAGGGCAAGAACGTGGCTGTCCTGGGTGGCGGCAACACCGCTATGGACGCGGTACGCACGGCACTGAGGCTCGGTGCCGACAACGGCTACATTGTTTATCGTCGGTCCGAAGCGGAAATGCCGGCCCGTGCCGAGGAAATCCATCACGCTATGGAAGAAGGCGTAGAGTTTCATATGCTGACCAACCCGGTCAAGTTCATCGGCGACGATGAGGGGAAGGTCAAAGCGATGGAGTGCGTTCAGATGGAGTTGGGTGAGCCGGATGCCTCCGGGCGTCGTCGACCGATTCCGATCGAGGGCTCCAACTTCGTGATGGAGGTCGACCTGGTGGTCGTTGCGATTGGCAACTCCTCCAATCCGCTCATTCCCCAAACAACGCCAGGCCTCGATGTCAACAAGTGGGGCAATATCGTGGCTGATGACGAGTCGATGCAGACTTCGCGCGAGGGAGTCTACGCCGGCGGTGATATCGTTACCGGTGGCGCCACCGTTATTCTTGCGGCCGGCGCCGGTAAGAAGGCGGCCCGTGCGATGCACAAGTACCTTATGGAGAAGGTCGAGAAGCAGCCGGCCTGACATCGTATATCATGATAGACAGAGACAGGCGGGTGCGGTGGCGCCCGCCTTTTTCATGCACTATATTGGCAGCGAGAAAGATAGAAAAACTGTGCTGAACGCCAACATCGCCAAAGACCTCGCCCGCTCCTGCGGGTTTGACCTGTGCGGAATCACCGCGCCCGAAGTGATCCCGGACGCGGTGGAACGCTTCGACCGCTGGCTCGCCGAGGGGAACCATGCCGCGATGGACTGGCTGGTCAGCAGTCGCGATCGGCGTGTCAATCCCAGGGAATTGTTGCCCAATGTTCGCTCGGTAATCATGCTGGGTGTGAACTACTACAATCCCAATACCAAGCATATCCCAAGCGGGTTCGGCCGGGTCTCTCGCTATGCACGGGGGAGAGACTATCACAAAGTGCTCGGTCGCATGATCAAGCACTTTATCAACAAGGCTCAGCAGGCACAGGGAGCCCGTACCGAGGATGACTTCTTCTGGTGGGTTGACTATGGTGCCTTTCTCGAACGCGAGTATGCCCGAGCCGCCGGTGTGGGGTATATCGGCAAGAACACGATGCTCATCAATCGGGACTATGCATCATGGGTCTTTCTCGCTGAGGTGCTCACTTCAGTAGATCTTCAGGCAGATGATTCCTCGGTTGTCGATCACGGTTCCTGCGGCGAGTGTACTTTGTGTATCGATGCCTGCCCTACCGAGGCCATCAGTGAAGAGACTGGAGTGGATAGTCGCAGATGCATCTCTTATTTGACAATCGAGCGTCCACGCGAGATACCTGAGGAGCACGCGCGACGGATGGGCAGCATGGTCTTTGGCTGCGATATCTGTCAGGAAGTCTGCCCGCACACCAGCCGGAGTCAACTTACCAGGCATCGCGACTTCCTGCCCGAGGCTGGAGTTGGCGAGTTTGTCGACTGCCATCGGGTGTTGACGATGACGACCCGCGAGCAGTTCCTGGATCTGACCGCTGGCACGCCGCTGACACGTCCCCGGCTCGAGAATCTGCAGCGCAATGCCAGGATAGTTCTCGACAATCAGCGTCGCGATGAGGATAGCTGACGAATATGGTTGCGCCGGAGATCAGCACGTCATAGTTTGCATAACGCCATGCACGTTGTCATTCGATCAACATGTGCTGTCACCAGCCAAAGCGATATATCCAGGGAGGGGAAGAATACGTGGCAAGGATAGCGCCTTCGGTGCTCGGCGCCGACTTCGCTCGTTTGGGCGAGGAGATTGCCTCGGCGGATGCTGCCGGCGTCGATTGGCTCCATCTGGACATCATGGACGGGCATTTCGTGCCGAATATCTCGTTCGGTCCTTCGATCGTCAAGACCATCGACAAGCTCTCGAAGACGTTCCTCGATGTGCACCTCATGCTCTCCGAACCGGAGAGATACTTCGAGGCGTTCGCCAAAGCGGGTGCTGACTGCATCACATTCCATGTCGAAGTGCATCCGGAGCCCGCACCGTTGGCCAACCAGCTTCATGAGATGGGTATTCAGGCGGGATTATCCGTTAACCCCGATCGTGGCCCCGAGGCGGTTGTCCCACACCTGAAGAACTTCGATCTGCTGCTGGTGATGTCTGTCTTTCCCGGATTCGGTGGCCAGTCGTTCATTGAATCGAGTCTGGATACGGTCCGCGCGGCTCGTGATCACATCGATGAGAACAACTTCAAGACACTAATTGCGGTCGATGGTGGCGTGGAACGGTCCAATGCGGTGAAAGTCGTCGAGGCGGGAGCCGACGTACTGGTGATGGGTACGGCGTTCTTTGGTGCTGAAGATCGCGCCGATCTGGCACGGATGGTCCAGAAGCTGGAGCGAGGATAGCTGAATGCTGGCCGGATACATAACCGCTACACACGTCCAACTGGCACGCGTCACACTTCGCAGTGGCCATGTGCATTTTGCTGACCGTCATACCTATCAGAATCACGACTTTCAGCACTTCGCCGAGTTGCTGCACCGCTATCTGGAGCGGACCGAGTCAACTGTATCTGTCGCGTGTTTTGGTGTTGCAGGTACGGTGATCAAGAACGAGGTACTTCAAGGCACCTTTCCATGGCCATTGAGTGCGCGCCAGATTGAACGCGAGTTCTCATTGAAGAATGTCAAATTGCTGAACGATCTGGTGGCAACGGCCAAGGGGATGTTTGAGCTGTCCGAGGACAAGTTCTACACTATCAAGAGCGGCCACACCAGTCGCAGTGGGAATATCGGGCTCCTGGCGGCGGGGACGGGCCTTGGCGAGGCGTTCATTGTCTACGATGAAGAGCGCTACATTGTCACGCCCAGCGAAGGTGGCCATGCCCTGTTCGCACCGGCCTCGCCACTGGAGGCAGAATTGGCGGAGTACCTGGCTGCAAATCAGCCCCATGTGGAGGTCGAGGATGTGGTCAGCACCCGCGGATTGGAGTCGATCTATCGGTTTCTGACGTTCCGTCGCGGCGAGCAACCAGCCATGTGGTTTGAGCGCGCCCGGTACCCGTGGGCGGCCATAATCGAGCAAGCACTCGCAGGCAGTGACGAGACCGCTGTCGCGGCGCTGGATATGTTTATCGACTGCTTTGCATCGGAAGCCGCCAATCTGGCCCTGAAGGGTATCACACTCGGCGGTCTGCATCTGGGCGGTCTCATCGCACCGCAGATCGCGACCGCGATGGACCAGGGGCGGTTTGTCAGCCGATTCGTGCGACCAGGACGCATGCAGTCGATCCTCCAGGAGATGCCGGTGGCTATCATCATGGATCCGGGTACGGCGCTACTC
>WJKG01000381.1 GCA_014729205.1 candidate division GN15 bacterium
GTAAGGTGCAGTTCAGTGAAGTCCATGTGGCTACGGCGACGAAAACAGGCGGTTTCATGGAACTGGAGAATGCCGAGGTCAAGTGGATGCTTTCTATCGACCGCAACGACCTGCCGGAAGAGGCAACATCCAAAGGAATGCCAACCTTCCGTTCGATCACTATCGACGGTGAGGAAGTTGAGTTCTCCGGGGGATTCACAGACCTGCATACGATCATCTACGAGAAGACGCTCAAGGGCGAAGGCTTTGGATTGATGGATGCGCTTCCGTCAATCGAGCTGGTGCACGATATCCGCAATGCCTCCCCGGTGGGTGTGAATGCCAATTCTCATTTGCACTTGCAGCGGATCATTTCCTGATTGAGCGCTGCGATCAGTTGTCACGGAAGTCGCGGGTCTGCCCGATAACGGCGGCGCCGATCGAATCCCCCCAGACATTGACCGTAGTACGGCAGCGGTCGAGGAACCAATCGACGGCCCAGATCAAACCAATTCCCTCCAGAGGTAAGCCAACAGCAGAAAGCACCAGGACCATCATGACGGTCCCGGCATGAGGAATGGCCGCGGCCCCAATTGAGGCCAGGGTAGCGGTCATGAAGATGATGACCTGCTGACCGATGGTGAGATCGACGCCGTAAATCTGCGCAATAAACAGGGCGGCGACAGCTTCGTAGAGGGCGGTACCATCCATATTGATAGTGGCCCCAAGCGGCAGCACGAATGAGGCGGCACGTCCATCGACCTTGTTCTTCGTCTCCACGGCTTCCATTGTCAGGGGGAGGGTGGCCGATGATGACGCGGTCGAAAAGGCCGTCGCCAGCGCCTGGCCCATATTCAGGAAGTAACGCCCGGGATGCTGTCGGCCCATGAACCGTAGAATCAGCGGTAGCGTAACGAGAGCATGTATACCCAGCGCCAGCAGCACCGTTGCCGTATACCAGGCAAGGCTGGTGGCGAGTTCTATGATCGACTCCTTGTTCTCAGCAACGATGCCACCAATGAGCGCCAGGACTCCAACCGGGGCGAACCAGATAATCAGGTGTACGATCTTCATGATGGCTTCGTTGATGCCTTCCACCACGGCCAGTACCGGTCGACCTTTTTCACCCAGAGTCGCCAGCACCCCTCCAAACAGGAGTGAGACAACGATCAAGGGCAGAATGTCATCGTTGGCGGCTGCGCGAAAGATGTTGGTAGGAATCAGGCTGAGAAAGACATCTGCCAGCGATTTGCCGGTTGATTCGGCGACGATGTCCGGCACATAAGCTCCGAAAGCCTCCACGCCCGTCCCTGGTCGGATCAGGTTAACAAGTATGATGCCTACCAGAACCGAAAGACTGGTGGTGGCGAAGTAGAACAGGACCGTCTTCCCTGCCGTGCGGCCAAGTTTGCGCAGGTCGCCCAGCGAACTCACGCCCACGATCATTGAGGCTACCACGAGGGGCACAACGATCATCCGCAGGGCGTTCAGGAACAAGGTGCCTATGAATTTGAGCGATAGAAAGACATCAGGAAGAAACCACCCACCGAGCACGCCAAGAATGGCGCCAGCAATCATTCCCAAGAGTATCAGGTTTCCGGTTCGCGTATTCACAGGTGTTAAGTCCTTTAAGCATTTGGAGCTTTGAAGTGTATAATTTATGAACTATGAATAGTGGCACAACGTAAAATCACCCCCGGGGCAGATTTTCGCTATTGGTGACGCAAGTTGTAGCCGGAATTGTCGATAATAATAACAAATCATTGTTGACATTATGCGGAAATTCATTATAATTTTCGCAGTAATTACAGTAAAATCCTCCCCTAAGAGCCCTGCCTCAATCCCCCCTGTGCTCAGTCCCCTAGGCAGGGTTCTTCCTTTTTATCCCGACAGCTTCATCACTTCGAACCGTGCCCATTACCTGACCAAACAATTTCCATTTGCCGGACGTTACACAGATAGCTGTCACTGAGAGCTTCGTATGAGCCGTTGCGTCTGGGCGCTGACGACAGCATATTGAGCTACACCTGTAATCAGCCACTGTACCGAGAAGGCCACTTGCTGATCGGTCGGTTCGAAAGGAAAAGACTCACTCGAATGCACTACCCGTATGCTTCACGAACTGTTCTTCTGCCAGCCTTGATCCTGCTTGTTTGGGCCGCTGCTGTATGGGCCGTCCCGAACCAGATCAGCTACCAGGGACGTCTGCTCGATGCTTCCGATCAGCCGGTTTCCGATGCTACTTATCAGCTTGGCTTCAGCATCTATTCCGACTCAACCGGGACCACCCTGCTGTGGTCGGAATCGGCGCAGGTAACCACAGCCAATGGGCTGTTTACGCATCAGCTTGGGAGTGTGCAGAACCTGCCTGATTCGCTCTTTGCTTCCTTTCCGAGGCTCTTTCTCGAATTGACCATCGCTGGAGAAACTACGGGTGAACGAGTGTTACTTGCGGCAACACCGTATTCACGTGCAGCGGGTGGGCTTCGAGTCAACAACGATTCCGACAGCCTGGCTATCCAGACGTTCTCCAACAGCCATCAGCTCAGTATCTATGACACTACGGGATTGCAGGTCGTCAAGCTTCAGGGGGCGGCCTATGGCGAACTATCACTATCTGTCGACACAAGTGTGACGATAAGTCTCAACGCCGGATTGGTCGACGACAGCAGTGTGATGCTGCCGGACAACGCCATTAACGCCGAGGAGATGTTCAACGAGCCCGGTGTGTCGGTGTACACCAACAGTAGCTTCACGACCCTTGCTACCGGCGGCATGACCGATCTGATCGTCCTTGAGATGACAGTCCCCGAGGAAGGGTATATCGTCCTGCACGGGAAGTGCTATGCTATTCTCAGTGGTACAACCGGTCCCAATTCGGCCATCATCCAGATAGATCAGCAGTCAGGTGGTGGTACCGACTTCCCGTACTTCTCTCAGGTTGGGCTGGGTGGATACGTGAATACAGAACCGAACTACTTCCCCGTCTATGTCACCCGTTCGTACTTTGTCGAACCCGGGACATACGAGTTTCGCATGGAAGGTCGCGCCCAGGATCCACTACCGGCAGTGGCTCAATCGTGGGATCATGTGTTGACCGCTGTGTACTATCCCACCGCCTACTGGGCGGTAAAAGCCACAACGCTGCAACCGGGAGACTTTGAGAATGCCGTTCCCATCATGAGCGATGACCCCCATAACCAGGGGCGTCAACCGGTCAAGTACGAAGTGGATTTGCGTGAGTTGGAACGGCGAAGCTCAGAAAAGTAGCGACAACGTCCCGCTACTTGAGCAGGATCATTTTACGTGATTCGATACTGTCATCAACCCGCAATTGATAGAAGTACACTCCTGAGGCCACCGTCTCGCCATCGGAATTCGTTCCCTGCCAAACGATTTCATGCGGGCCACGGGCAACCGGTCCATCGACCAGACGCGTCACCTCCTGTCCCAACGTATTGTACACGATGAGTTCGATCCTTGCCCGGTGCGTGATGGAGAACTCGATGGTCGTGGTCGCGTTGAACGGATTGGGGTAATTCTGCGACAGGGTAAACAACACCGGCAGAGCTTCCGGATCAGGGGCTTCGTTCAGGTACTTCGGCAGCCTGTGAACGTAGACAGCGGAGCCATCAGAACTGATGAGATAGTCGTCCTCAACTGCCACCATATGACTCGCCACCCCCCCCTGATCCATCAGTTGAGGTGCGAAGTAACCCAACTCATAGACGCTGATACCCTGTGGTCCTGCGGCATAGAGTCGGTTGTTGTCCAGCAGGGCATCATAGGCCTGCGCTACGGGATGCTTCACACTGTCTATCAAGCGTGCCGATGGCTGCTGCAAGTCTACCATAAGGAGGCTGTTTCCGGCGAAGGCGTATCCCAGTGAACGACGCATCGCGATGGCCGTCACGGCTGCGGGGGCGTTGCCAACAGAAACCTGTTCGAGCTGCATGTCGTCTGAAATGCGGTAGAGATACAACCGGCTGTGATCGGTCCCGATCATGAGCATGTCGCCGGAAGCGTCGCAGGCGGTGATTGTTTCGCCGAACGACACGAAGTGCTGTTGGGTTGCCTGGCCGTCGGCATCCAGACTGTAAACCCCCGCACGATTGTGGGAGCATACGATAATACCCGGCGATTGGCTGCCTGTTCCGGGCAGGTAGCGCAATCGGCGCACGACATCCATGTCGACGATGCTGCTGTTACCTTCGATGACATAATCGTCCGGATTGGCCACTTTGTAAACCAGACTCAGCACCGGCGGCCAGGAGTGAACAACCAAGAGGGTATCGCCGTTACGGGCCACCGTTTGCAGCTGATCAAACTGAGAACCGAGCGAGAACGACGGGCGACCCCGGTCAAGGGAATCAACATTGAATACGTTGATTCGTCCTTCGGAAGTCGATGCCACTATTCGGCCGTCACTGACGGATACTGCGTTAATCTGACCGGTCTGTTTCAACGCTGGATGATGCGCTGCATTATCGTTAAGATCGAAGAGTGTGAGTCCCTCATCCTCGACAGGGAGAACAAGGTAATCGTTGTTCGGGCCAGTGTAGACA
>WJKG01000382.1 GCA_014729205.1 candidate division GN15 bacterium
ACATCGCCATTTTCTGTCGTACCGGAGAACGCAGGTCTCGGACTCGCAATAGCTGTAACACGGTGCTCTCTGTCGATCCGTGGTGGTTCTTCAGTAGTACTCCGTCCGCAAGACACGCAGGAAAACGCCACCAGAACAATCGAAAGTCGGATCAATGATGGGAATATTCGGAAGAGCATGCCTGAGGGTCCGCCACGTAGACCAGTGCAAACCCAAGCGACAATAGAGATTAAGTTCGGGCGATTCGAGCTCCGAGAAACTCGAAGTACATTTAGGGACACTTTAACGGTTTGAGTTCTCGACAACACCCATCCACCAAGAACGCCCGCCCGTGCAAGCCGGCCACCCTCGTCGATCTGTCTGTGCAGGAGCAACAGGGGCTCTGTGCTGGTTAGCTGCATCAATACCCCATCCGCAATGCCTGGGCCCCCGTAAGGCATCAAGTGACCGTTTCTTCAACTCAATGCTCAGGTGCTTTCTCAGTTCACACGACGTTCTGTAATATTAGCCTCAACGGCTTCCTGGGGAACACCGCCAACTACCAAATCCTCCCTGGCAAGTCTCGCAGCTTCCTTGTCCAGGACCCTGACCGCGAACTCGAGCACTTCGTCCCTTCCTTGAGTGAGACCAGCAATAGTGGGTTCGACCTGGAAATCCGGGCGGATCCCGATGACGTGGTGTTGTGAACCATCCTGTTTCTCGGTTCGCATTCCGGTAAACATGACTCGCAATCCGCCAGGCAGGGGAATGAAGTTCGCGTTTCCGTTGCAGCCGCCGCTCCGTTCTCCAATGAGAGTTGCAATCTCGTAGAACTCCACGATTCCAAGAAAAGTCTCGCCAGCGCTTACCACAGATGGGTTCTGAAGCACAACCACAGGTGCCGCAATGTGAGGTTCGTTGGGTTCGAGGGTCCAGCTGACTTCCTCGTATTCGACGTCGCGCAGGTTCGGATAGACGACCAATGGCATGTGCCAACGCGGAGATTCGACAGGGCCTTCCGCCAGGTGCTTCAAGAGTTCAAAAACCCCATTGTTTCCGCCCCATCTGTAGTCGAGGACGATTGCTTCTGCGTCAATCAGACCTCCAAGGATTTCGCTTAGCGCGACTTTGTCAAGGTGTCGCAGATTCACATGCGCGACACCATTGTCGAGAACCCGAAACACTGGGTATTCCCAAGGAGTGGTTTTCGAAAAGAACAGGTTCATTTCACGATTTCTCGGTACTGCTGCCTGATTCGTCTTGCCGGAACGAATGTAGCCGATTGTTGCTGTCGAACCCACTAAACCTCGTCCGAGAAGATTCAATGCCCTGTGTTGCCTGACAGCTTCGCCTCCAGATACCCGTTTCTTGAGCTGGGCGAGTGCCTGGCCGACGGCCACGCCGTCAATTTCTGTGATCACGTCGCCCTGCATCAGTGGACTTCCTTCGTCGGTTCCCATCACAACGATGCTCTCGTCCACGAACGCGAAACGTACGGCTGGTACCATCTCGCCCGTAGCCAGCTCGTCAAACACGACAGCATGGCAGTCTTCTAGCCCCGCGATCATGCGCTCGAGGCTCGCTACCAACCCTGACCTATCCGTCGCCAGCAGAGCCGATTCGATTGCCGTCCTAAGGGACTGTTCCCAGTCCACTTCTACTACGTCAAAGTATGGGTAGAAGTGTTTGAAGACATTCCACGACATAACCACCGCAGCAAGGCGAAGACCCTCATCCCGATATGACCGCTCGGCGGTACCCGCAGCCAGCAGTCTACGTTGGAGAGCTTCGAGGGTCTCCCTGTCAGACTCAGGCATCGTCCGGTTGTCAGCGAGCGCAACCGCCAGTGGCCACCGACACCACAACCCTCGTCCCAGGTAGTACTCGCCGTATTCCCCCAATACCGCGTGTTTCTCGAAAAACGCTTCTTGGTCAGGCTTCCTGTTGAGGCGCTGACTGCCAAATCCGTACGTCTGATCAGATAGCCACACTCCAAAATGCTGCCAGGTCACCGGCGTTTGGCCCGTGGTCTCAGGTGATCGTGTCGATTCCGGCAGCCGTGTCGAAATCTCAAGAGACGGCGCCACTGGCACGAACAACTCCAGCAAGATTCTCTCGAGTTCCTTGGAATCGCGTGCCCCCTTCGTTTCCTCCGCCCCGACTACTGCAAATGCTTCCCAATCGACTGATGCAGCCTCGTCGCTTGGGTAGAAGAAGCGGACATATCCGTAAAGTCTCGCGAACGCAATAGTGTTTTCCAACTGCTCATCGGAGCTGAGGGCGATCGCACCGGGAGCAACGGTAACAACTATCAGCGCAGCCAGGACTATAGGACTAATTCGTCTGTGCATGTCTCAGAATCCTCCACATGAATAGTGTACTCCAGACCGCACTCGACAAACACGGATGAAGGCGCCACATGGCGATCTCCATGTTGCGGTCCCACAGGAGCCGTCTACCGGTACAGGCAACGCCCAGATTCATGATCGACCATCGTTGTGAGAAAGCGACGTTCTCGCCTGCAATGCCGCATGCGCAAACCACTAATTGAGGGCTAGGAAGTTCTTTTTCACGAGTATCCAGTGTAGGGCCCCGGCGCTGGGGATTCAACGCGTCGGGGACCTCGGGAACGTAGCCCGGAACTGTTCACAACCGCCATCCAGGGCTCAGGCGGCGCTGCGGCGCAGCCCCAGCTCGGGATGAGCAG
>WJKG01000383.1 GCA_014729205.1 candidate division GN15 bacterium
GCTTGTCATCGTCCGGCGGTCCCTCCGGAGGCGGGTTGGGTGGCTCCCGCTTCGGATTCGGAGGCCGGTCCGGTGGCTCTTTCGGCGGTGGCTCAGGCGGCGGCCGACGCACCGGCGGTTTGTCCGGATCGCGCGGGTCACGGTCCTTCAGACCGTAACCCGGCATCCGGTCACTGCTAACACGTCTCATAATGTTAACTGGAAGTCATCTTGTTGCGCGCGTCACTGAACGCCGACTTCAAGTCATCGACCGCCTGCTCCATACCGTCTTTCAATGACTGCCAGGCATCGGATTGCGCCTCGCGCATGTTGTTATACTTTGCTTCAGCCTCAGCGACCTTGCCGCTCAACTCACGAACCCGCTGCTGGTACTCCAGCTTCGCATCCGCCTGAGCCTTGTTCGCCTCTGCTTCCAGCCGTTCCAGCTCAGCTCGCCATTGCTGTATCTGGGCATCCAGCTTGTCCATATATGCTTTTCTCTGATCATCCATCTCGGTAACCTCCTTATGGTTGACCGTCCGCCAGGCCATCGACTATGAGGCCCAATATCGCGGTCGGCCATAATATGTATGCAGCGCCTCTTCATACGGTCGCTCAATCGGCGACTCCCCATCCCATTGAGGGCTCTGCTTGATCTGCTCAATAGAAAACTCCGTCTTGACCAGCGCTCGGTCCCAGTCAAGTTCACTTACCCACGGCACCGCCAGCAGGATCGTCCGTCCGTCCAGCTTGTCTTCCGTGTCAACCACCAGGTAGCGAATCTTGAATTGACTGTCATCAATCATCGCATCCTGCACGTAGCCAATGTCACCATCAACCGTCTCCAACCGGTAGCCGATAACCTCCTCCAGGGACCGAAGATGAGCATCTCCCTGCTGTCCCTGGTCCTGTATCGTCTCTTCGTCATTGATACCCGATGGAACCGTCATCTCAGGCATACCGAAACCCGAAATCGGGCCGCGAATCCAACCCGGCTGAAGATTGTAATACGCCAGCAGGTCTTGCTCCTGCTGGATCGATACCGGGCGATCCGCCTCTACCGACGGGCTGTCCTCGACCTCCTGTCGCGGCAGCTTCACCGGAAAACGGCGTCCCTGGAAATCTGGTTCGCCCACCAGTCGACGAGGGACCAGCACGCGGCGCGTGCTTATCCAGCCCTCGCTGGAAACAACCAGGTAAACAACATACCAGTCGTGATCTTCAAAGAAGATGTCAGCAGCGCTGCCCGCGTCCCCATCAGTAGCAGTCACCTTGTATCCCAGAAGCTCCTTGGCGCTTCGCAACATTGCTTGTATCTCCTTCCCGCGATAGCTCCGTCACACCGAGTGCTATCGCTTCATTCGTTATCCTATCCTAAAATACCTACCACATCGTCACACACAAGACGGTATGATCACACCGAGATCACGTAGATATATTACGTGGTTTTACCAGCTCCAGAACCACTTTCCTCATTCAACAGGGGCTCATCCTGTGCCCAGATTTTCGCAAAGACGTGTTGGTGTGTCTCGCCGTGGGTCGTGTCGGTCTCTCCCTGTTCGCTGTACCACGTAATGTGCAACCGGTCGAGTACCATCGAAAGTAGCTCATTCCGCTTGAAATAGTATTTCACCATCGGGGCCAGTTCACTGGCAACGCGTTTGTCATCGTTATTCCCCGGATCGTCCACTGTATGCACCTTGATGTAAACGCTACCCGAACGCCGGAGCCACCCCGCCGTGCGCTGAAACAACGACTCGATTTCCTCAGCCGGAATGTGATCAAACACGGTCTCGGCAACAATCAGATCGAATTCCTTGCGCGGCAGCGACAGCTTGCGCACATCTGCCTCGAGTGTCTCAATCCTATCCTCCACTTTCCGTTTTCGGGCCGCCCTCTTGAGCTTGTCCAGCCCAACCTCCGATACATCCACTGCCGTCACCAGAAACCCCAGTTGTGCCAGATAAAGACTGTTGCGACCGTCGCCGGCGCCCAGATCCAGCGCCTTGCCTCGATGCGGCTTGCGTTTGAGCAGCAGTGAAAGCTCCGGCGAAGGTGCCTCGCCAAAGGCCAGCCCTTCTCCCTCGTAGTACTCGTTGTATTTGCGTTCGGTGTTCACGTCACATCCTCATCGTCTTACGAAAACGAACAGCCCGGCGTCGCCTTCAACACATAACGGGTCTCAAAGCTGTTCAACATGTCCAGATGCTGCTCGATATACCGTGTCAGAAGGTACTTATGCCGCGCGCTGCTGCTCGCCTTCTGGCCCATGGTCTTGCGCAGGCCTTCGTTCTTTACCAGTTCCACGATTCTATCTGCAGCTTCATCTATCGAGGATACCAGATAGCCGTTTTCGCCATCGTCAATCTGGTAGCGGATACCACCCACATCACCGCCGATCACCGGCGTCCCCTTGAACATCGCCTCCGCCACAGTCAGGCCGAAACCCTCGCGCTTTGACTTCTGCAGCACCACTGCTGCCTTGCGCTGAAGGGTATTCACCAACGCCGTGTCCTGGTGACTCAGTACCAGGATGCGTTCGTCGCGATGGCCCAGGAGGGATTTGTACACGTCCTCACCTTCAGGGTCGTCGGTAGCAATGTTACCCAGCAATACCAGCGTGGCATCCACCTCCTTGCGCGCCTTGCGAAAGGCGGCTATCACGCCCTCGGGGTCCTTCCATTTGTCGAAACGCGAAATCTGTACTACCAGCGGCAGGTCCGTAGGAATATTGTAATGATCCAGTCGATCCGCCATCTCCTCCTCGGTTAAATCCCGGTTAGTAATGCAAAACGGATCTATTGCCGGCGGAATACACACCTGCGGCGTGTTCAACCCCTTCTGCTTGTAATCCTCCAGCGACACCACCATGGCGTCATATCTCTCTACCAGCGGCATCAGGTAATTCCAGAGTTCTGGATTGGGGTTGGTCATATCCACATGGCACCGCCATATCCACGGACCGCGCTTCCGGTAGTGCTTGATCATCGGCAGCGGTTGCGGGTCATGAATGACGACCAGGTCATGATCCAGGTGATTGCGTACCGCGTTCTCATGAACCACGCTCTGGTACACCTGCTTCTTCGTCTCCGACAGGTTGATGTCAGCCCCGTGCAGGGCATTGTGCATCTTCTTGGTGACACTGAAGAAGTCCGGCGATCCCTGCAGCACTCGCCAGCCGGTCTTAATGCCGATACTGTTGAGCAGAAGCACGAACGATGACAACAACTCCGCCACGCCACCACCGTAGTAAGTAGCATTCACATGAGCCACATGTCGCCCTCGCAGCGGCTTCGCTTTCTCGAGTATCCGCTCGCATGTCTCCTCGCCGACCAGATCCTCATAGTCTTCCAGCGTTGCAATTCGCTGGTTGTCTTGTTCTGAGAAATCCTCTGACTTTCGCGCTATATTCTCGCTCATCCTGTCTCAACCTGTTTGAGTAGCCTTAGTGTATCTTCGCGCCGGCAAAGTTCACTCCCCGGCGTCATCACTGCCGCAGCCCCGGCTGCAACGCCGTACCGGACGGCCTCTTCAATATCTTGTCCCTCTGTCAAGCCGTACACGATCCCTGCCATCATACTGTCTCCGGCGCCTACCTTGCTTCGAATTGGCACCGTCGGCGACTTGTAATGCCGTTGCGTGTCACCGGTAATCAAGAGCGCCCCGCCGGCACCCAGGGAAACCACGATAGCCTGGCACTTGCATCGTGCAATCAACTCGTCGCCCAGGCGACGAAGCTCGGTCTCATCCTCTATTCCCTTCTCACTCAGCGATTGCACCTCGCGCATGTTCGGCTTGATCAGGTACACACCCGACTCCACCGCCTTCTTGAGCGGCTCGCCACTGGTATCCACAATCACCCGAGCACCCTCCTCCTGTGCTCGTTCGGTCAAGCGGCCCAGAAAATCATCCGGCACGCCCGGTGGTAGTGATCCCGAGGCAATGACATATTCCGGCTTGCGACCTTCTGCCCAGATACGGGCCACGCACTCACGTTGCTCGGACTCGCTCAATTCAGGGCCCGGCATCGTAAATCGATACTGCTGATCACCGGACGCTTCGCTTACCGTCAGGTTCTCGCGCGTCTCACCTTCAACTGCGATTCCCTCAGAAGCGACCTTCTCGTCCTCCAGGAGTCCCTGCAACCGAGTGCCGCCCGGCCCCCCGACCGGATAGCAGGCCAGCGACTCACGACCCAGCTTGCGAAGGGCGCGAGACACATTGATTCCCCCACCGCCCGGCTCATACCGCGGCCGAGTGCACCGCAGCTTCACTTCCGGTTTAACGTGTTCGCAACCACTGCTCACATCCACACTGGGATTCATGGTCAGGGTCACGATCCTTGCCTGGTTCTGATCTGTGTCATTCATTGGCAGACCTGACATGCGAATTGCAGCGACCTTTGGCGGGGTGCCGGCCGCACCAGCCACAATGCTGATACAGCCGCACCCACCAAAGCTGGTCGCTACATTGCACCCGTTAGAGATTGCAGAGACTACTTCTCTGGCTTCGAGACTTCCTGGGTTACCTCGCCGGCCTTCTGGGTATCGGCCCGCGTAGCCACATCGCCCATAGACACCATGCCGACCAGGTTCTTGTCCCGATCGAGAATAGCCAGACGGCGAAGCTGGTGATCCTCCATCAGCTTGGCTGCCTCTTCCAGCGACTGATCGTCGTAAGCATACGTTAACCCGTCACTCAGCGCATCACGCACGGATACCTGCTTGGGATCCTTGCCCTCGGCAACAATCCGAATCGCAATATCGCGATCAGTCAGCATACCCATCGGTTCACCGCCGTCTACTACGGGCAGGGCCCCCACATCAAAGTCCTTCATTACCGAGGCTGCCTCGGCAATATTGGTGTCTGGATGTACCAGCTTCACCTCTGTTGTCATAATGTCGCGAATAGTCATAATCTACTCACCTCCGTGTCGTTTCATATTTACATGCGCTCGATTATCGAGTTGACATGTGCCGACCGGCCCCTCCCCGAGCCGGCCGGACGAAGTACTTGTTTCTTCCGATCGCAGACAGGCTGCTCACATCACGAAATCGAGCGGTTTCAGTTGCCCGATGAAGTCAGACCTGCCAGCTCCTGATTCAATCGCTTCTGTGCCTGGATGCGCAAGCGACGAATCACTCTGCGCGTCGTTTCCATCATCCGGGATACCTCTGCCGTGGTGTGGTCGCCGACCGTGATCATCGCCAGCACCAGTCGCTCCAGTCGCGGCAGACGCTTGAAGGCACTGTCGACCGTCCGAGCATCGGCATCGCAAACAACCGCCTCGGCGTCCACTGCTGACATGCTGTTGGCTTCCGTGTGGTCCAGCCCGGCCTTCTCAGGGTCTACTGTCAAGGCCTGCGAACTGGCCTTCTCCAGCTCCTCCTGTGGCACCAGACGTCGCACCAGCGCACCACTCAATCGCATTGCACACTCATCGACAGTCTTCTCACCATTCAGGCGCGCATAGGCATCCATCGCGCTTTCCGTCACCACCTGCTCGGCAGTTCTGGTGTCGATGTCATGGCTGTCGTCATGCATTAGTTGCGCTATAGAGAGCATTGGAGCCAGTCGGTTGTCCAGGCAATCACGGAACATCATATCCTGGCCTCTCGCAGATAGCTCAACAGCGCTCGTCGTATCATCTTCATTGCTCTGCTGTCTCATCGTTTTGGTTTCTCCTCGCAGCATATTACCCGGTAACCTTCGCTCATCCTCTAAGCTACATAGTGCGTGACAATGGCGACTCCCAGTGCCAGAAGCATCACCCAGAAGAAGCCTCCAATTACCGTACTTGCCTCGCGTTCGTCGCGGCTCTGTTCAACCGCCTCACGACGAGTCCGCGGGCGACGCGGCGGACTTATCGCCAGCAGTACCAGGGCAAGCACCAATCCGACCACCACGAATGGCAGCCAGTACACACCCCATACCGGTGTCCCAAACGGAGTGACCCACACCCCACCGGCCCAGGTCACGACCAGCAGGATGAAGAAGATGAACAGGAACGATGGCCACAATCCTGCGCGGCCGGGACGCTCCCATCCAAGACCGAACGCCAGCACGGCACTGATTATCGCCGCAATTATGAACGCCAGAATAAAGTCTGCTATTAACATCATCACACCTCACATTCAGGTGATACATTTATGGTGGGAACTCGGTCGGCCCGTCTCATAACCGACCGAGGACCCGAACCGCACCCGGAAAGCACTACCTTCCGCGGCACGGTAACTAATCTTCGGCGGTGTAGGGCAGAGGTCGGAATGAACTGACCGTCAGCTTGTTGCGCACATCTTTGGCGCCTGCCTGAAAAGCGTTCTGCTCCGCACGGCGATACTCCTGCCAGGAGTCAACCACGCCGCTGAGCGTTACCACACCCGCCTCTACCGCTATATCTATCTGATTCTCATCTACAAACGGGCTCCAGAAAAACTGCTCGCGCACATCGGCGAGCACCTCCCAGTCACTCTTCTGTGACCAGACATGCTCGTACTGGAGATTGTTGGTGATGTCCACTACTCCCTTGGTACTCGCCGTAATCATCTCGGCGTGCTCTTTCTCGAACGAACTATTCACTGTCCCCTTGAGAATGACCAACCCGTTACGCGCCTGCACCGTCACATCGGACAGCATAATATACGGGTCGCGGGCCAGCGCCGTACGGACCCGGTCTTCCAGCACCTCGTCCGCCGGGAGCGTCTCCGGGCGAACCCGGATGAAGTTCTTTACCCTGATCACCCCGCGCGTGTCACGGGCATCCTCGCCCGCAACCAGTTTGGCAC
>WJKG01000384.1 GCA_014729205.1 candidate division GN15 bacterium
GTATTTTCCTGTGGTTCAAGGACGCCCTCTTCGCCTCCTACGACAAGGCCTGGTTCAAACTCATCGGCGGGTATCTGGGCTACAAAGGACATGTGCCGGCCGGGCGCTTCAACGCCGGACAGAAGATGTTCTACTGGTACACCACTATCTTCGGCATCATACTATCCGTCACCGGCCTGTTGCTGGTATGGCGGACCAGTTTCGCCCTGTCCACAATCTGCATCACATCAACCATACACAATCTCGTTGCTTTCATCATGATCTCGGGTGTGTTCGCGCACGCCTACCTTGGCACAATCGCCAACCCCGGTACATGGCGTGTGTTGGTCGACGGCACCGTGACCAGAGAGTGGGCCGCACATCATCATCCCATGTGGTATGAGAGCTTGGTGAGGTCGGGCCTCGTAGAGCCAGAGGAAGGCTCAGATGAATCCAGCGACGCTGAAGTTTAATCGGGCCACGCCAACAAGATACCAAAGAAAAAGGCGGCGCATCTGCGCCGCCTTTAGCTAATAGTCGAGGGATGCCGGGCTATTCGCCTTTTTCATCTGAATACGGCAGGATGTGCACGCCCTTTTCCATCATCTTCGCGAAATCAAAACCCTCGGCCGATTCACCGAGCTTGCCGGGGGCATCAGCGTTATGACAGCCCTTGCACGTCTCTTCGTCCGGCATCAACAAGCCGTTAGCAATAGCCTTTTCCCGATCTTTCATGATCGACATTGATTTGTAGTCGCTTCCGGGACCGTGACACGCTTCGCACTGCACACCGGTCAGCACATCGCCCTTCTTGGTCGTGCCGGTGGTGTAGAATTTCATCAGGGATTCGTCTGCCTTCTGTTCGTCGGTAAGGTCGTCATAGGCCGTGGCGTGGGGAGTCTCCTCCCAGCTGGCCATAATGCCATCTTTGCCGTGACAGGGCTTCAAACCGCATTTCTTGGCGCCAATATAGTCATATTCGGGCGCTTCTTCTTTTTTGGTGTCCTCGGCCAAAGCTGAGAAGACCAGCAATCCTGCGACGATAAGTGCAAGAATGATAACGAGTTTGGAACGCATAAAACCTCCTGTCCTATATCCTTAGAAACCTGTATTCATAAGCAGATTCCCACGTTTGGGTCTATCAATTATACACATTATTGGTACGCTTTACAACCAAGTTTCTTCCCACATTTTGCCTTGGGCATCTGCAATTTAAGGTGCCAATATCCTGGAATTCTTGTGGACAAACATACCTATGTTCACCTAAAATACCCGAAAACAGTGTATTTATGCCGCTGTCGAGTCCCGACCAGGCCAGCCTCAGGCTTCTCAGGATTCGACGATAAAGCAGGGTGGAAGGAAACATCATGAACAGCTTCTATCGCTGTATCTTTACGGCGACCATTACTGTCGTACTAGTCCTTATAGTATTAAGTGCCAGTCTCTTGGGTTCCACAAGGACGGCTGATCTTGAGATGCAGATGCAACAACTGGCCGGCCGATCACGTGGTCTTGCACTAACGGTGCTCAAACAGCTGAAGGCTTTTGATCAGAAGTACCGGATTGACGGAGAACCCGACCGAAGGCGACTGGCTGAAGCCAACCAGGAACTGTGGAAAACCAGGCTCTTGGTCGATGCCTTCAACGGCGCCAGGGCAGAGTTCGAAACTGCCTCGGATCGTTTTGATCGATACTCTGGCGAGGCCACCTCAGACGAGAAAGCCAGTGTCAAGAAGCTGACCGCTCTAATGAGCAAGTACGAGCGACTTATTAACAAATACTACGGTGCCGCTATTGATGACTTTGGTGAACCTGTACAACAAAGACCGGAATACGTTACCCGCACTACCGACGGCACGGTCCTTCTAAGTGGCGAAGCCAATTTTGGACTGGGCCTGTCGAAATACAAGCGGCAAACAGCCGGCATTGACTTCGGCGGCGGTGACTTCCAGTTCGGCGTCAAGGGCACCTTCAAACCCAGCCCCGGGTTCAACATCAACGCCTTTCTTGATCACACCAACACCAACGAGCGCGTTGACTACAGCTTGACCAATTTCGGTGCCAACACGGGATTCTTCTTTTCTCGCTATGCGGCTATCCGAGGCGGTTTTGGTTACCAGGCCTATTCACTGGCCGATAACGATGCCGCGGGCTATGGTCAGTTAAGACTCCACGGGGACTTTGACTATAAGAACCCGCTATTTCGTTTCAACGCCGGGATTGAACTCAACAGCCGCGGTTATGAGGACGACGCCCTCGACTATTCTACCACAGCTTTCCACGCCCAGGCTATCAAGAAGATCGGCCAGGGACACTTGAAGGGGAATCTGAAGTACCTCACCCGTGAACCGGACAATGAAATTCTCAAAGCCAATGATCTCGATCTACGGGCCGAGTACAGGGTTCCATCGGGGCGTTTCGAAATTGGAGGTGAATACCGCAAGATCTCATTCCCGGAACTTCCCGAAGTTGTTCAGGGTCAGACGGCATTTGGTATTACGTATCCTCGAGACAAAGACAAGATCAAGGTTCGCTTTGAATGGCTCAGGGACGAAATCGGCAATTCCTCTCGCCGCGGTTTCCATGGCATTTGGTACAGCTTCCCCAGCGCCGACGACAGCGATTTCTATGACATCATGTATAAATCAACCGGTCGCGCGCGTAAGAACAACCGACTAAAAAGCAACCGCCTGACTCTCATGTATCGGCTTCATCAGGACAGTCTGGCGCACGATTATGCCCAGTTTCGCTGGTCGCGTAACGGCCGCCCGATTGGACTTGGTACCTACAGCACAACGACAATAGTGCTCAGAGCCTATACGACTTTCACCGACGAAGACGATCCGTTCCGATACGCCAAGTTACCGCCACCCAACACCGTTGACTTCTACTGGTCCTTCGGGTGGAGCAAAACCGGTAACGGCGCTCTAAAGAACATCAGCATCGGACCACTAGTAGGGGCCAGTTTTGCCATCGATCCGGAAAGACAGGACGCCTACGATCCTGACGATATTAACTATATCTTCCCGAATCCGGCCAACGAAGCCAAGGTCGGCGTCGAGTCCCAGATGGTCTGGATCATCTCCGGCCTGATTCGATGGAATGTCAACGCCCGCTATGAGTTTCAGACGTACTACGCCGCTGATCCGGTTCGTACCAAGCACAACATCGTGATCCGAAGCACTTTCGGCTATCGCATCAACAAGAATTGGGGCATCGACGGAAAGTTGAACGTACATGAAACGCGTGTCGATGTTGATTCACCGGCCGACCTGAATA
>WJKG01000385.1 GCA_014729205.1 candidate division GN15 bacterium
ATGGACGCCATGCTCGATGAGGATTCGAGCGGTCTCGAAATGATCCGAAGTTGGCACTACTACTGAAGCGCAATCGACGTTTTCCGCGAGAGCCTCGAGCGAATCGAAGGCCGTTGTCTTATGCTCGGCGGCCATGGCGGCTGCCCGTTGAGAGTCAGTGTCGTAGAACCCGACAAGATTCGAATGCTCCAGCCGGCCGTACCACTTAACGTGATGCTTGCCGAGCGCACCAACACCAACTACACCTGTTCTCAGTTTGCTCACTCGGCCTCCAACTGAACTCGAAGGGACACCGTTACCAGTCGTTGAAGATAATCGGCGGCCCCGCACCAAACAAGGCCCGCCCGTATCGTTAGATTACTTCTGCAGCCCCCGGTCGGACGCCTCAATGAAATCCAGAATCACCTTAACTTCGGGAATGATCTCCATCTCGTCTTTGATCCGGTCAACCGCCTGGGTCGTATTCAGACCGCTGAAAAACAGCAGCTTGAAGGCCTTCTGCAGCGCCTTAAGGGTGTCGCGTTCGAAACCTCGACGCTTCAGTCCGACCGCATTAAGCCCGGCAATCCTAAGCGGATAGCCTCCGGCCAGTGCATAGGGACAAATATCCAGCGGCACTCTGAATCCGCCGCCGACCATGGAATGCGCCCCTATCTTGACAAACTGATGCACCGGAAGCACACCGCCCAGAATGGCCCAGTCCCCGATCTCTATATGGCCCGCCAGGTTAACCGAATTCGCAAGAATACAGTGGTCCCCTATAAGACAATCATGGGCCACATGGGAATACGCCATCAGCAAACAATCGCTGCCGATGACTGTCTTGCCGCGGTCCACGGTCCCGCGGTTGATCGTCGCATACTCACGCACTACCGTGTTGTCACCGATCTCTACGAGAGAGTCTTCCCCGCCAAACTTCAGATCCTGCGGAATCGTGCTGACAACCGCGCCGTGGTGGACCTCGACGTTCCGCCCGAGTCGTGCGCCGGAAGCTATCAGGGCGTTGGAGGCAATCAGGCAGCCGGGACCTGCCACTACGTTCTCCTCAACGATCGAGTGAGGCCCGACCGTGACATCGTCGGCCAGCTCGGCTTTGGCAGATACTACTGCGCTCGGATGTATCTCGCTCATCGATCTATCACCATCGCCATGAAGTCCGCGGTTGCTACAGTCTTGCCGTCGATCATAGCCTCGCCCGACATCTTGCAGGTATTGCGGCGGAAAGCCTTCATCTGCAGCTCGAAACGCATTTGATCGCCGGGCGTCACCGGCTGCCGGAACTTGGCGTTGTCGATCCCCATGAAGTACACCACCTTGGTCTCCGGGTGCTCGATCTCATGCAGAAGCAGAACCCCTCCGGCCTGCGCCATGGCCTCGAGGACCAAAACTCCGGGCATGATCGGATGCCCCGGGAAATGACCCTGAAAGAACGGTTCGTTGATAGTGACATTCTTCATCGCCACCACTCGTTTGCCCGGCTCCAGATCGAGTATGCGATCGATCAGCAAGAACGGGTAACGATGAGGCATGATCTTGAAGATCGAGTTGATATCCAGAAACGCCTTGGCTCCGGCTGAACCGTAGCGCGAGGCCAGTTTCTTCTTTTTGTAGAGCGAACGCATCTTCTTGGCCAGCGCTACGTTGGCCTTGTGCCCCGAACGCGCGGCCAGCACATGTCCCTTGAACGGAACACCGATCAGACACAAGTCGCCTAACAGGTCGAGAGCTTTGTGACGCACCGGCTCGTTGTAGAATCGCAGCGGGACGTCGTTGATAATCCCGGTGTCGCCGACAAACGCTTCGTCCTGCAGATTCAGGGCTTTGCGTATGCGGTCGACCTCGACCTGCCCCTTATCGCTGTCGTAGATTACGACGGCGTTGTGCAGCCCCCCGCCCTTGATCAGGTCAGCATCGCGGAGCGCCTCGACTTCCGACAGGAAACAGAATGTCCGGGCGGGCGCGAACTCCTCTACGAACTCCTGCTCCAGATCGACCAGGCTGGTATACTGAGTACCCAGGGCCGGATTCCGGTAGTCGATCATGAACGTGATGCGGAGCTCATCGGAAGGTGTCACTACCAGGTCAACACCCCGGTCGGGCTCTGAATAGGCCATCGGCGTATCGATTTCAAGATAGTACTTGTCCTCATCCTGTTCCTCAAAACCGGCTTCGAGGAGAGCATCGACGTAGGGACGAGCCGAGCCGTCGCCGACCGGAGGCTCCTGATTGTCCAGCTCGACGATCAGGTTATCAATCTGCAGCCCGGCAAAGGCCGCCAGCACATGTTCTACCGTATAGACCTTCGCCGCGCCCTTCTGCAGAGTAGTGCCGCGAGCGATGTCCACAACATGGTCGATATCGGCAATGACACTGGGCTGATCGGGCAGATCGGTGCGAACGAAACGAATGCCGGTGTTGGCCGCCGCCGGCTTGAAAGTCATCGTAGACTCGCAGCCGGTGTGCAGGCCTGTCCCGGTTATGGTAGTCGGCTGCTTTATGGTTCGTTGTTTTTCGAGCATACCTTGTTACATTCGGGTTCAGGTTGCTCGAACATACAAAGAACCCCTCCCCCCCTCAAGTTTTTTTGCCCCGCCTGCAACGACTCACTTATCCTTCAAAGTGCGCACCTGGCGCAGCCTTCGAAAGAGCTGGATATACTCCCGGACCATCTTCTCCTCGGCCTCGGAAAGCCCCTCCATCATAGGAATTCCGATCCGGAGAACCGCCCGGACCATGTCGCTCACCGTGCGGTCGTACTTCTCCGCCAGGTCCTTGACCCGCTCCTTTA
>WJKG01000386.1 GCA_014729205.1 candidate division GN15 bacterium
AGCATACCGACCACGCCGCAAGTGTGTGGGGAACGACAGCAGGGCGAGGGGACACTGTGTACTTCAGCGGGGACATTGGCAAAGTTGCGGGTCAAGGACAAAGACCCGACGAAGTGAACATACCAATCGCCGTCGGCTACGATCGGTCGGGCACGCTGTTCGTTAGCGACGTGGGCAATCGGCGTGTCAGTCTCTTCTCACTCGAAGGCTCCTTTGAGAGTTCCTTCCTGCTCCCCCCAGCAATAGGGGCACCGTCTGACCTGAGGATCATGCCGGACGGCAACTACCTTCTGGCCAATCTGCAACTGGACAGCGCGCGAGGGCTGAATGCCGGCCATCACTGCAATGTGGTATCCCCCTCCGGAAAACTGCTGAGGTCGTTTGCCTACACTCCCAAAACGGCGTTCGACAGGAACCTGTGGCTGGGGGTGTACTCCGTTTTCGACCTCGACGAAGACGGAAATGTATATGTCGCATTCACGATCGAACCTGTTGTCTATGTGTACAATGCCGCCGGTGAGCTTCTGAGAACCTTCGGCGAAACTCCAGAGTGGTGGGTCTCGCCGCCTGATCTGCAGGTCCCGCAATTCCGAATCAACGACGAACCCGACGGATTCTATACCTCCTGGACACGTGTGGTCAGGTTGTTCTATGTCGGCGAAGGTAAACTGCTACGATGCACAGAGACGAACGGCTTGATCAAAGGTTGTTCACAGCCGTATGTGCTGGACGTCTTTGCGACCGATGGCAGACTGGTAGCCGGGGGCATCGAGTCGAAGTATCTGCCGATCGGTGCTGATAGCAACAGCATGATCTACTTCGTTTCAGCCAGGGGTGACCGCGTGATCAGAAACAGCCTCAGGGATTTGGGGGCGGAATGAAAAGCACCTGGTACAAGGTAGTCATCGTCATCCTCGCAACGCTCAATGTCCTGCTGCTCTACCAAAACCACCAGTTGAAGGCGGGCGGGACACCGCCTCTGGCACGGCCAGAGCTGTACGTGGGGCAGTTGCAGATACCGCCGGTGCCGGTAATAGACCGTGACAACAGGGTGGTATCACTGGCAGATCTTGTCGGGCAAAGCGAGTTCACCGTTCTGGTATTCTTCTCGCCATCGGATTGTCCACCTTGCTTCAGTGAGAAAGACCTCTGGGGGCAAATACGGAAGCAATCCGGCATACCGGTGCTCGGCATTGCCAGCAGCCCGGATCCCCGCGAGTTGTGGCAATGGGTCGGCAATACCGGCATTCCCATCGAGGTCTACCTGGACAGCTCGCTCATTGTCGAGAGCATGATGGATTTCGCAAGAACGCCATTGAAAGCACTGGTTGATTCCACCGGGACAATACTGTGGGCCGACCCACCCCGGCTGGAACCAGCAGAACGTGAGAGCTTCTGGAGGGATTTGTCAAATGCGATGGAATAGAGTTGTATGTGCTCTCGCATCGATTGCGCTGACAGTGTTCGCATTGTGTTCAGCAGGCAGTGCGTCCGACCTGAGCATCACTGTCAACAGCACGGAGATCGCGCCGGTTATCGACGGTGTGCTGGAGGGTGCGTGGAACCAGGCTGACTCTGTGACCACCTTCACCCAACGCCAACCTTATGAAGGGCAGCCGATGTCGGAACCGACTGTGGCCTATTTCCTTCAGGACGATAAGGCGCTGTACGTTGCCTTCAACTGCCGTACAGGCAAGCGCAAGCCGGACTGCGTTTCAGGCACGCGGGAGTCCCGCGCTGGAGACCTCGTCATTGTCTATTTCGATACCTTTCTGGATAAGCGTAATGCCTACCGATTCACGGTAAACTGCGCCGGCATCCCGGGCGATGCCATGATCTCGGCCAACGGCGCCGAGGAAAACAGCAGTTGGGACGGCGTTTTCTCGTCGGCGGCACACGTGGACTCTGCCGGCTTTTCAGTCGAGCTGTCCATCCCGTGGTCTACCTTCCGATTCGGCAAAAACCTGACCACATGGGGAGTCAATCTGGAACGTAGAATCCCGGTCAACGGGGAAGTCGGCTACTTCGCGCCGGTCTTTCAGGATGAATCGTTCACCGTCTCAAACTTCGCACGTCTTGTCGGGGTTCGCCCGAAAAGGCCCAGCAGGGGAATCGAGTTCTTCCCTCGAGGATTCTATCGGACCGAAAGGAGCTACGGCGAGAAGTCACATGACTTCAAGCCGGCCGCGGATGTCAATTGGGCCATCAATCCACAGATACGACTCCAGTCGACGTTCAATCCTGATTTTTCTCAGGTAGAGGCGGACCCGTATGCAATCAATCTCTCCAAGTACGCGCTGTACTTCGATGAAAAGCGCCCGTTCTTCACCGAGGGACAGGAGTACTTCGCGCCTTCCGGTAGTGTGATGGCGGACCAGTTCGAGTTGTTCTACTCGCGTCAGATAGGCAAGAAGCTGCCGGACGGGTCAGAGGTGCCTCTTGATGCAGGCGGACGGATCATTGGGAAGGCAGGCAAAATCGAGTTCGGGAGCCTGGCCTGCGGGACCGGAAACATGGAATACGACGGCTGGATTGGTCCTGCAGAAGAACCCTCGGCCGTCTATCTCGTCAACAGGCTCAACTACCAGCCGTTTACCAACACGACGGTTGGGATGCACTATGCCGGCAAGCACTCCGATGGGAGCCGCAACGATGTTGTTTCTGTAGATGGCTCGACCATGACCCGCACCCTCGAGTTCACCTATCAACTTGCGAATAGCTATCACGACGGGGTATCGGACTGGGCCGGCAATGCATACGTGAGTTGGATCTGGTCACGGAAGTACGTTGTCAGGGCAAACGCACAGGTGATTGGCGACAGGTTCGACGTTTCGGAGATCGGCTATGTCCCCTGGAATGGATACCGGGGCTATACGTTTTCGGCAGGCCGGGTGTTCTTCCCAAAGTCGGGCCCAATCAAATACGGTGCAGTTCGAGCTTTCGGAGCGTTCACGCGCGAACTCAACGAAGAGCAGTTCTCTCGTGTGTTCTCACTGGCACTGGAGGCCTCGTTCCGCAACGGATGGGGAGTATCAGTTACTCGCGGTATCGGCCGTGAATATGAGTCTGGCGATAGATACAATCCAAAGTCGTTTTCAGCTCGCGTGAGCACAGACCAGTCTCGTCGTTTCCGCGCGACGACTTCCTTCTACACGTCCTATGGATACAACTATCAGAGGGGTTTCTTCGCCAGGAGCGAAACGATCAGTCTGTACGCGTCGCTTCGAGTGTGCAGTCAATTCTCCGTGTCCATGAGCGGAAACAGCTGGATTGAACATGCACCCAACGGCAGTGTCTTCGAAACCACCTATAGACTCCGTCCATCACTGTACTTCAGCCCGACGGCAGGCGTGAGCCTCAGCGTATACGAGGAGACTCCGATCGTAGATGGCGAAGGCGTGGTGTCGACTCTTGTGGGCGTTTCCTTCAGGTACAATTTTCTCCCCAAGAGCTGGGTCTATATCGCGTTCAATGACTATCAATGGCGTCGAGAAGACAACCGTGTCTTCGAGCCGCTCGAACGTGTGTTTGCAGTGAAGATAAAGCACCTGATTGCTTGGTAAGATAGGGGAGAATCACCTTCGACTTGCACCCTGACCTCTTCGAATCAGATGGCCAGTGCACCTCTGATTCCGTATTCGGCCATGTAAGTCGTTGCCGGACATAGAAAAACTCCCCCGAATAGACGAGTTGTCCAACTATCAATAGGTCCAAGTTTCAGTCGTGGCCTTGACTGAAACCTGCGCATAGACTCTATATCTCATTGCAGGGCTATGTGTTATGGTGCGAGGCCTCAAATGTGATTGACCACGATGTTCAACAATGTCATAATGCTCTATTATGGTTGAATCAGTGAATGCAGAAGATGCTGGAATAGTCAATCTTGAGACGAGAATCTTTC
>WJKG01000387.1 GCA_014729205.1 candidate division GN15 bacterium
GTATGTGGCCGGCCCTGCTGGGTGGTATCTACAAGATCAGCCAGCGTAAGGATCGGATCGCTCGCGAGGAATTGGTGGCGGCTGTCAAGGCTCAAAAAGAGCAGGACGACCAGTCCCGAGACGAAGCGATCAAAGCTACCAAAGCCACGGCCCAGAAGCAGCAGGAGAAGGCAGTCGAGAAGGCTGTCAAGAAGGCGCTCGAAGATGCCGCCAAGTCTGACGACAGTAAGGAGGAGAAATAAATGGCCGATGCGGCAGTGACGACAAGCTCCGAACAGCCGACCGAGGCACCATCGCCACACAAACGGTCATTGTTCAGTCCTTTCAATATTATTGCGGCGATCCTATTGCTGGCCACCGCCCCGTTTGCCATCATGCGTTTCACCGGCGGGCTGGGAGCAGTCACCGCGCTGGATCACACCAACCCATGGGGAATCTGGATCGGCTTCGACCTGCTCACCGGTGTTGCCCTGGCAGCGGGTGGCTATGTGACCTCAGCGGCGGTGTATATATTCGGCAAGGAAGAGTATCACTCCGCGGTGCGTCCGGCAATCTTGACCGGCTTCCTGGGCTATGGACTCGTGGTGTTCGCCCTGCTGTTCGATGTTGGCCGCCCGTGGCGCCTGCCCTATCCATTCTTCGTCAGCCAGGGGGTCACCTCCATCATGTTCGAGGTAGGTGCCTGTGTGGCACTGTATCTGACCGTGCTGTTTCTGGAGTTCTCGCCGGCGGCCATGGAGTGGCTGGGATTGAAGAAGGTCCGCTGGATCGTGGTCAAACTGACAATCCTGCTGACCATCCTGGGCGTGCTCCTGTCGACCCTGCACCAGTCGTCGCTGGGAGCCATGTACCTGCTGGCGCCCTCGAAACTGCACCCACTCTGGTATTCAACATACCTGCCGGTGTTCTTCTTTGTCTCCAGTATCGCGGCAGGATTATCCATGATCATCTTCGAGAGCACCATGGCGCATCGGTACTTCCCGCACCTCATGGACCAGCGGCACAAAGACGAGAGCAACAAGGTGGCCCTGGGCTTCGGTCGCGCGGCGGCGCTGGTGCTGGCCGCATATTCCGCGATCAAGATCTTCGGTATCGCCGCTGACAACAACTGGGCTTACCTGCTTACCGGCTACGGTGTCTGGTTCCTGGTTGAATTGGTTGGCTTTGTGATGGCCCCGGCGTTCTTCTTTGCTGTCGGGGTGCGTGATCGCAACTTCAAGCTCATTCGCGGTTGCGCCATCTGGACGGTTCTGGGTATCGTGCTCAACCGCTTCAATATCTCATTGATCGCTTTCAACTGGCATTTGCCCGAGGCTGAGCGGTACTTCCCGGCCCTGGGCGAGATTGCCATTTCGATCTTCATCGTGACGCTTGGTATCGTGGTTTATCGCTTCATCGTAACACGTATGCCCATCCTGTACCACCATCCCGACTACCACGATTGATCGTAAGGAGCTGACTATGGACGGCACTATACATACTCTGCAGGAATTCATGATGCGCACCAAGGGGATCGTGTATATCCTCGCGATCGGATTCCTGGTCGGATTCACGGCCTTCTGGCACTTCCTGTGGGATCGTGAGCCCCGCCAGAAGGACCTCGAGAAGGACTCATAGTCGATTATCAACGACAGCGCAAACTCCGGCCGGAGATCACTCCTCGGCCACTTCTACATGCTTCACATCGGGCCGCACGAAGAAATATGGCATCCCCTCGAAATACCCCCGCGTCTTTGTAATCACCAGAAACAGCTTCGACTCCATAATCGCCACCACTTCCTCGACAGGTGCCTCGGGCTCCAGATTGGCGCATCGACGCCCGACCTCGATCCGCATTGGCGGTTGAAACCGCGACATGGGATTAACCGTAATGGCGCGAATACGCGTGTCATAGACAGGCACCTTGAGCGTCTCAACCAGCCAGGCGCGCAGGTGTTCGAGTTCATCAGGGGAGAGCATGGAGTACTACTCCTTCTTCCTCCCGATCATGTTTTCCGGCGCCAGTAACTGATCCAACTCCTCGCGCGAGAGCAACTGCTTCTCCAGCACCAGATCATACACGCTCTTGCCACTTTCCAGCGCTTCTTTGGCAACCTGACTGCTGGCCTCATAGCCCAACACCGGGTTAAGAGCGGTCACCAGGCCGATAGAATTTTCCACATTGAACCGGCATACATCCGCATTGGCCGTGATCCCTGCCACACAGCGGTGGTGCAGAGTGGCCATTCCGTTCTTGAGCATCTCGATCGACTCGAACAGGCTCTGGGCAATCACTGGCTCGAACACATTTAATTCCAGTTGTCCCGCCTCGGCCGCCAAAGTCACCGTCAGATCACTACCCACGACCTTGAAAGCGATTTGGTTGACCACTTCCGGTATGACAGGATTGACCTTGCCGGGCATGATCGATGAGCCTGGCTGCATCTTGGGCAAGTTGATCTCGTTGAGACCGGCCCGTGGTCCCGATGAGAGCAGGCGCAAGTCGTTACAGATCTTTGACAACTTCACCGCCAGGCGCTTGATGGCCGAGGAGTACATTACAAACGCACCCGTGTCTGACGAAGCTTCCACCAGGTCTGGTGCCAAATGGACGGGTAGGCCGGTGATGTCGCGCAGGTGATGAATGACGCGCTCGGGGTAGCGTGGGTCAGCGTTGATACCGGTGCCGATTGCGGTACCACCCATGTTGACTTCCAGGAACAGGTCGGCATTGACTGAAAGGCGGTCGATTTCCTCCGTCAGGGTGTTGGCCCAGGCCTGGAATTCCTGACCAAGGGTCATGGGAACCGCGTCCTGAAGCTGTGTGCGACCCATCTTGATGATATTGGCAAATTCTTCGGCCTTGGCTTTGAAGCCGTCGGCCAGATGACGCAGGACTGTAAGCAGCTTGGCGTTACTCCGGATCAACGCGATCTTGAGAGCCGTGGGATAGACATCATTCGTCGACTGCGAGAGGTTCACGTGATTGTTCGGATGGCAGTACTTGTACTCACCTTTCTCGTAGCCGAGCAATTCCAGGGCACGGTTGGCGATTACCTCATTAGCATTCATGTTGGTGGAGGTGCCGGCTCCGCCCTGAATCATGTCCACGACAAAGTGTGTATGCCATCGCTGTCCGAGGATTTCCTGGCAGGCCTGTGCAATCGCTTCTGCAACCGGGGTGCTCAACAAGCCCAGATCATGGTTCGCCTTGGCCGAGGCCATCTTGACCATTGCCAGCGCCTCGATGAGGTCGGGGAAGTGGGTCAACGAGACGCCACTGATATTGAAATTCTCCAGTGCACGAAGCGTCTGGATGCCATAATAGAATTCATGCGGAACTTCACGATCGCCAAGCAGATCGTGCTCTCGTCGTGTGCGGCCGGAGACATACTGTGCCGCCGCATCGACAACCCGCGTACTGGCCTGACGCATCCGACGCGAGATTGTACGTGCAACCTGCGAAAGCACCTTCGTTCCCAGCAGTGGCTCGTGCGAAGCAAGTTCATTGAAGCGATCCCGGTCAATCGCTGCAGCCGTTGTCGGCAGCAGGGCACGCGCAGTGGTGGAGTGGGGGTAGTCGTCCATTAGGGCACCTTCGCCCAGAAAGTCGTACTGTCCAAACAACGACAGCCGCTTTTCTTCACCGTAGGGCGTGCGTTTGAACAGTTCTATCTCGCCCGAGTGAATCAGCCACAGGTTACGACGGGTGCTGTTTTCCTCGAATATGATTTCATTCTGCTTAAAATCGCGGGTGGTGCATATAGCGGCCAGTTGCTCCAGCTCGGTGTCGGTAAGGTCGCGAAAGAGAGCGACCTTCTTGAGAAAAGCGGATAGTTGCTTGTTGTCCATTGTGCTTCCTTGTGTTGCTTACCGGTCGTTCGACGGCTTAGAATAGACGTGAAAGCGTCCTGTGGCAAGGCCGAAAACAGCGTGGACACAGAAGTCCAGGGTCCGGAGTCTAACGGTATTATCACTTGACCCATTCCAGGCCCAAGGGTATATTTCGGATAGCAGGCTAGGATGTCGCGGTCCTAATCTCTCGCTATCGAATCGACACCATGTTTCACGGCATAATTGCATAAACGAGCTTAATCTTAGTTCCTAAACCCCACCTGCAAGGGAGGACTGGCTCATGCGACGTACTTTGAGCATAATGACGTTCGCGTTGGTGCTGTCGATTGCATTTGGAAGCAGTCCGGCACATGCGGCGTGTGGAGACGTCAATCAGGATTCGGTGATTGACATCTCCGACATGACCACGCTAATCAACCATCTTCTGGTCACCGGTGAACCGCTGCTGGATACAGCCGATGCCAATATGGATGGTTGTCACGGCGTTGATATCGGAGATCTTAACACCCTTATTGGCTACCTGTTCACAGGGCTTAACGGTCCCTGTATCAGCGCCAACTGCGCACTTTATCCCAACGGTTCAATCACACTGCACAGCGTTGTGAACGGCAACATGTCTGAAGTCTATGTTGGTGATACCGTGCGCCTGTACTTCACTATTGAGAACGACAATGATTACTACGTCACCGCCTTCACCAATGGTTTCCGCGCCTATTCGCCGGATGGAGCCACCTGGGATGCGATCGATTTGCGTGCCTTCCCGTTTCTGGATAGCACCCAGATGTACTTCCTTGATGTAATCGAATATCCGGGAAGTCCGTACCCGGGAGATACCGTGGGCTTTGGTGGCTTTGGCATCAACGGCCTCCCGCCCGGATTTAGCGAAGTGAGCTTTGAAATCGTGATCGGCCCGTTTGATGCCGCCGACGCCGGCAAGACGGTGTGCATCGACTCCAGCCATTACCTAACTGACAACCCGTGGCTGTGGTGCTCAAAGAGCCGACTGCGGTTGCACCCAATCTGGACCGACCCATACTGCTTTGAGATCGTTGATCCACCCGAGACCAACATCTCGCTTCATGATGTCACTGGTGATATCGCCCCGGGTGTCGTCCGTACCGACGTGCCCGTGTCATTCGATTTTCTTTACGACAACGGATCCGACACTAACATCATAGGATTCACTAATGGCTATCGGGTGTATTCTCCCGATGGCGCCAATGTAAGCATCCAGGCGGGAGAGGCGATTGGCTCAATTTGGACAGATAGTGTCTTTAATGACGCCTTCTCCATTGTGTATTTCGGTCCCGGGCCGGATACGGTTGGTTTCGGAGGAGTTACTATCTTTGGCGACGGCTTCCCAGCTCATACGCAAGATGTCGCCTTTCGACTCACGGTCAATCCGCTTGATTCAGTCGATAATGGCAAACATGTTTGTGTTGACTCCTCATTCTACCCGCCAGCCGGTCAATGGCTCTGGGGAGCCGCCACGGGACCGTCTTTTATCCCCGGATGGGATGGTCCGCACTGCTATGAGATTCAGTGGGTTGATGATCCCCCGGTTGCACTCGATGTACCCGACAGTGTCTTCATCACCGTCTATGAGGGCACCGATGACATACCGTACGAAGTGATCGAGGTCGGTACAGAGTTCAATACCGACCCGGTGGCCTTCACCGCAAATATCGTCGAGGATTTCGGACCATTCGTGCTTAGCCATCCCGGAGACGAAACACCGGACAGGGTTTATGTTTCAGCCTTACCTCAGGGGTTGACAACCGGTCGATATGTCAATACGATCGAGTTCACCTCAGACTCGGCCGACAACAGCCCACAATACACATATGCGGTTCTTGACGTTTTGGCGGAGCCGGAGACGGGGTTCCTGGTTGATGGGTTCTACGGTACCTACGGTCAGCAGATGCTCAAGGCGGGATCTGTGTGCTGGTTTGATCTGCGACTGATCAATAACACCTCTCAACCGATCACTGGCTTCACCAACGGTATCAGGATTCACTCACCAGATGGCGCCGGTTGGTCGACAGCCTGGGCCGATTCCATTCCGGGCTTGAAGTCGATCTTTGACGGCGGCGTCTTCCTCAACTATTTCGGAGTGAGCGGCTCCGGCGCCGATACCCTCGGCTACGGAGCGGTGACCATTTTCGCCGATGGCTTCCAGCCCGGCGGAGATATGGAACCGTTCTCAGGACACTTCGGACCAATCGGCTCCTCCAACGCCTTCAAGACCATCTGTGTCGACTCCTCATACTATCCACCCGCTGGCGTTTGGCTGTGGTCAAGCGTCACAGGCGGCGAAGTCATCCCCGACTGGAACGGCCCGCAGTGCTATGAAGTATATGCGCCCAATCGGATGATCTCCTTAGATGGCAACCCGTACCCGTCAGGGTCTATTAATATCACAACTGAAGTCGGTGTGGATATACTGGACTACACGCTGTATATAGAATCCATAGACGGTATGAGCACTCCTGTGCA
>WJKG01000388.1 GCA_014729205.1 candidate division GN15 bacterium
CCCCTGCTTGGTAGCATCGATCTGCGCCACGAGCGCGTCGTATTCCTTATTCGTCTTGATGGACATCATCTGCTCCTGAAACTTCTGGAGCTGAGTCTCTTTCGAGGCAATATCCGTCTCGATCTCTCTCTGTCGAACTTTCGCCTGCTCCAGTGCCTTCTGGGCCTGCTCGAGTCTGCCTTTGGCCTCGGTCATCTCCCGAGTCAAATTCTCCATCATGTCCGGGAGATATTCTTTGGATCGCTCCAATTCTCCCAGGTCGTAGTCGATCACCTGAAGTTGCAGCAACAGCTCGAGATCGGACTGCATCGATGCCTCCTTCCGGGCAGGACTGCTCATGCGCCTTCCTCTTGTCGATCAAAAAAGCGCATTACCTGATCGCTCAGGCAATGCGCTTCGTTACCTTCTTCCCTGCCTCCGCCGTGCGAATGCTCGCCTCGCGGCGGGACAGCTTTGACAGGTGGCATGTCAATTGGCAGGGTCGTTTTCATAAATCCCAAAATCTTCAAATGGGCAATACTGGACTCGAACCAGTGACCTCTCGGATGTGAACCGAACGCTCTAACCAGCTGAGCTAATTGCCCAGTCTTTTCTCCTTCTTGCCCGGCCCTTCTTAACTCTGGGCCCTGCAGGACTTGAACCTGCGACCCGCTGATTATGAGTCAGCTGCTCTAACCAACTGAGCTAAGGGCCCAAACTGGATAGAACCGCAAGATACGAATTCACTATCGCGCGTCAAGCCATGTTTTAGGCCTTTTTTCATCAACAAGACCAGCTTCGCGCGGTTCCCAACCGGGCTGCAGTCACTTAGTAACCCGTTATCGTTCAACTCTTATACAGTGTGTCGGCAGATTTGGGCTATAGCTAACCTGTTTTGTCCGTTTACGTACGGATTGACGCCTCAAACCTCCCCGTAAACAATCACCTCACTCGTCTCGTCCGCCTCGGCTACAACCACACCACCGGCTCGAACAATCATCGACCGCCCACCGAACTCATGACGACCGTCAGTGCCCACCGCATTAATCCCTACCATATTGAGCCCGTAGTGACGCGCATGCTCCACCAGCAACCGGGCAAAATCCGCTACCCGCACCCGGGGAAACGCCGAGGGTACAAACACCGTCTGGACACCTCGTGCGGCCATCTCCTCGAAAATCTCCGGGAACCGGATATCATAGCAGATCGCAGCTCCCAGCTTCCCCCACCGGGTGTCGAACATCCCCGGCTTGTCGCCCGGGATGTAGACCGAGGGCTCATTGAACGGCTCGAACAGGTTCACCTTGCTGTACCAGTACTGCCTCTCCCCGTCAACAAGCACACATGCATTACACAGCCCCTCGGCCGTCTCCAGCGGCATCCCCACCACAACACCGAACTGCCTGCGGGCCAACTGGTTGGCGCTCTGGACCGCATCCGGCACGGACACCTTCTCGTACAGCGCCCCGGTGGTTGCCAGTTCCCCGAAACAGACCATATCGACCGGGCGTTCAACCCGCTCCAACCACGCAGCGCACTCTGTATCGGTTGCGCTCTTTTGAATCAACGCCAGTTTCATAGGCAATGCTTCCTCTTTAGCTCCCGGTCCGCGCCCCCGAAATATGGGATTTCGGCTCAACTTAGTCCGGAATGTATTGACAAGTGCCGATCAATTCAATAGCCTGACCCCAATCCGGCTGGACATTATTCGATTTCAGCCGATATCGTAAGAAAGAGCACTTTCGGGGATGTGTCAACATCACGCAACGACGTCGCAGGGCATCACCGGCCTGAGCACCCCGGCTACACCTGGGCGACCAAGAGGGGAGTTCCCATATGCGCATTCTGGTGATCGACGACGAACAAATGATACGCGCCCTCGCTGAGAAGATCCTGTCTCGCGCCGGCCACGAGGTTCTGCTGGCCGAATCCGGGCATGAAGGTGTCGGGCTCTTCGGCGAACAATCCGGTGATATCGATCTTGCCATTGTCGATTTCTTCATGGAAGGCATGTCCGGAATAGAAACCCTGCGCAACCTCCGTAATATCTCGCCGGACCTGCCGTGCCTGATGTCCAGCGGTCATACCGACAGTCCGAAGGATCTGCCAAACGAACTGCAAACCAAAGTCGAGTTCCTTCAGAAACCGTACCGCGCCAACGATCTGGTAGAGAAAATCGAAGACATGTGCAACACCTACTGCCGCCAGTAAGCGGCAGTTACCAAACGTCGTCCCATAGCTCTCCATAGCACCGGGTCTACCCGGTCGCTCCTGTTTTCCCTTTTTCCCACAACATCATTTTCCTATACTTCAGGCCTGACATACGTCTTGAATGGAAACCCCTGTCCTTAACAGTCGAAGGAGCGTATGACAAGACCTGCATTCCTCGCCATCCTGACAGGCTGCCTGCTGTGCGCGGCAGTCGCCGCCACCTCCGCCCAAACACCGGTCGATACTATCAAGCTGGGCTACCTCGAAGGTGGCAAGTTTGTTGTCTACGATCAACTCCGCGCCGAGCTCGACCGCCAGCTGCGTCACATCGCGCCGGCGGGGACTACCTTCGTCTTCCTCCCGGAGGCATTTGGCAGTGGCGAGTGGCAAAAAGACAGTTGTCGTACCCTGGCCTATCAGCTCAATGCTAACCGTGAATTCGACCTCGTGGTCGCCATGGGCCCCTGGACGGTCGAAGCTCTGCTTGAGGCCAACTTCAAACGCCCAATTGTCGCCCTGCACCGCTTTGCCCCCGGGCTCGAGGGCATCATCGCCAACAACAGACCCATTGCTTCCAACCTCACGGTTCACCGCGCCCCGAACCGGCTCGAATCCGATCTCTATGCCCTGGCACGCCTGGTGGAGATTGATACCCTGGCGGTACTGTATTTCCCCAGCGGTGGTGAAACCGACGCCTTTCTCTCTGCCGTCGCCAGCATGGGCGATGCGCTCGGATTCGAGGTCGTCACCGGCACCGGCGAGGATATCTACGGCACTTTCGCCCCCTTTGCAGCTCTCCCACAGGTAGAGCGTCGCGCCGACGCCATCTACATGCCCACCATGGCGGGGCTCGATGAGCGCCAGATCACACGTTTCATTGGCAGGGCGGCCGAGAACCTGCTTCCGATCTTCTCCAGCGAAGGCGTACCCATTGTCAGACTCGGCGCCCTGGCCTCCAACTCCGGCTTCACCTACTTCTCACAGGCGAGATTCAACGCCAACAAGATCCTGCAGATCGTTCGTGGTGCCACACCCGCCGACCTTCCTGTCGATTTCGATGGCGAAACCGGTCTGGCTCTCAATGAAGCCACGATTGAGAAAGTCAAACTGGAAATCCCGGTGAGTGTGATGCGCACCGCCTACACTGTCGAGAAGCCACCGAATCCGGATGCTACCTACTACTCGCTTACCGGCGCCATCGGACGCGTCTTCACACACAACCCTGAGCATCTGGCGCAAAGTGAGCGAATCGAGGCAGCGGCCCACGCGGCCGGGCAGGTCAGTGCTGAACTGTGGCCGCATCTTGCCGGAGAACTCGAAGTCGGCTACGCCGATGACAACTACGTCCACAACCGCTACGACGAGATCGACAACTCCTGGCTCGCCGGCCGCATCTGGCTCAGGCAACCTATCCTTGCTCTGGAGACTATTCGCAACGCCGGGGTTGCCGGCAGCGAGGCGCGCCTGACCGAAACCGAGGCGGCCATAGTCGAACAACAGCTTGAACTCACCACCACCGCCGCCTATCTCGGCTACCTGCAGGCGCAAAGGCAATACCAGTTCCTAGCTGAATACCGTCAGATCCTCGATAGAATCGGCGACATCACCCGTGCCCTCAGGCAGCTTGGCGACAGTCTCTCCACAACGGCCGCGCGCGCCGAAAGCGAACGGCACCAGGCCAGCGCCGACCTCGCTTTGGCTGAAACCGAACTAACCGCCGCCCGCATAGTCCTCAACGCCCTGTTTAACCTGCCCGGCGAGACTCCATTACAACTGGACACGGTCCGCTTCGCCGAGGACAAGCTCTGGTTTGATTTCGAGCAGATAGAGGCCATCGCTCCCTCGGCAGTGCGACGTGAGTACCTGGTCAATCAACTCGTCGGAACCGCCCTGACTCAGAGCCCTCATGCCGTACGCAGCGATCAGGCAGTAGCCCTGGGACACGAGAGACTCAGCGCCAACACCGCCCGCTATATCCCCCGTCTGGACCTCTCAGCCGGGCTCGGCTGGGCCGACTCGCTCGCCGAGGTGCACGGCTTTTCAGACGAACAACCCTCGTGGACCATCAAGGGCGTGCTCTCCATTCCGCTCTTCCTGGGAGGCTCGCGAGCCGAAGAGCGCGGCCGCCTGCAAGCCGAATTGTACGAACAAGAGTACCGGCGCGATGCTACCAGTTTGCGCCTCATGCGCCAGACCCGTACCCGCGCCGAACTCTGCCTGACCCAGCTCGACAACCTCCAACCGCTGCTCCGGTCGGGTAATCTCGCGCGGCAGCATTTAACACAAACCCTTGGTGATTTCGAGGCCGGGCGCGCCGACATAAGCGATCTGATGGAAGCACTGCACCACCACCGACAGGCAGGAATGCGTGCCATCAGCGCCCGCTATGATTACTTGACCAGCCTGGCCTCGGTAGTCTATACAGCCGGTTTCACGCCGCACGACAATGGCATTACCTTCCGCCAGGAGTTCTATCGCTGGCTTTCGGAAACATTCCGGTAGTGAGCACCATTAATGGAGTAACAGGGGACACAATACCCCCTGTGAAAGGATGCTCACGATGGTCGAACCCAAAGGAAGCAAACACCGAACCGTCATTATTGGCGGTGGTTTCGGTGGTCTGTACGCCGCCATCAAGCTCCGGAAGGTTGATACCGAAGTCGTCCTGATCGACCGTCGCAACTTCCACCTCTTCCAGCCACTTCTCTATCAGGTAGCCACCGGTGGCCTGTCGCCGGGCGATATCGCTTCGCCGCTGCGTACCGTTCTCAAGAAAAACAAGAACACGCGGGTGGTAATGTCACGCGCTACCGATATCGACCCCCGTCGCCAGGTGGTTCACACCGATGACGGCGAAGTGGAATTCGATTCGCTCGTGGTCGCCACCGGCATGGACAACTTCTACTTCGGCAACGATGAGTGGCAGAGCTACGCCCCCGGTCTGAAAACCGTCGAGGACGCCCGCGAGATGCGCCGACGCATCCTCCTGGCATTCGAAACGGCCGAGAAGGAGACCGACCCCGAGCGTCGCAAGAAATGGCTGACCTTCGTTGTGGTGGGCGGAGGCCCGACCGGTGTGGAACTGGCGGGTGCCCTCAGCGAGATTGCCCGTCACACCTTCCGGCAGGAATTCCGGCGGATTGATCCCGATGAAACCCGTGTCATCCTGCTCGAGGGAGCGGACAAGGTCCTGCCCGCCATGCCCGGCTCACTGCCCGACAAAGCGCGTAAGTCGCTCGAGAAGATCAATGTCGATGTGCGCACGGGATACCTGGTCAGCGGTCTCGAGGACGGCAAGGTTACCTACAAGGACAAGGATGACAACGAGTACCACATCGAGGCCCAGACTGTCCTGTGGGGTGCCGGTGTGCGAGCCACCGGCCTGGGTGAGAAACTGGCCGCCCGCGATGAACGTATCCAAACCGACAAGCAGGGGCGTGTCAAAGTCAACGCCGACATGAGCGTCCCCGGTCATCCCAACATCTATGTCATTGGCGACCTCGCCCACTTCGCCCGCCCCGGCGACGAGCCGCTGCCTGGCCTGGCCGCAGTTGCCATGCAGCAGGGCAAGTACGTGGCTGACCACATCAAGTGCCAACTGTCCGGTGGCAACTGCAAACCATTCAAGTACTTCGACAAGGGTAACCTGGCCACAATCGGCCGCCACCTTGCTGTCGGACGGATATGGAACGTCAAGGTGTCGGGCACTTTCGCCTGGCTGGCCTGGCTGTTCGTGCACCTGATGTATATCGTCGAATATGGCAACCGCCTGCTGATCTTCGTTCAGTGGGCATGGAACTACTTCACCTGGGCTCGTGGCGCGCGCCTGATAACGCACGAGGCGGTCCGGACGGATAGTACCTCACAGCAGGCCATGACTCCACTGTTACACGGTGAGACCAAGCATCAACATGAGCACCACTCGTAAGAAGCCACCTTTGCCGGACGAAAAGGCCGTACGCGCCTTCCGACGCAAGATCCTCGATTTCTACCGCAAACACGGTCGCCACGACCTCCCCTTCCGCCTGACAACCGACCCATACCAGATCCTCGTCGCCGAGATCATGCTCCAGCAGACCCAGGTGGAGCGTGTCCTCGGCAAGTACGAAGAATGGATCGAACGCTGGCCCGACGTCTACAGTCTCGCCGGCGCTACCGCCCGCCAGGTGCTTACCGCCTGGTCCGGCCTTGGGTACAATCGGCGCGCGCTTAACCTTTACCAGACCGCCCGCGAGGTTGTCCTGGAATACGATGGACTCATGCCCGAGACCCCCGAAGAACTCCAGGAGTTGCCCGGCATTGGCCCCTACACCGCCCACGCCGTCGCCATCTTCGCCTTCAATGCCCCCACGGTGACAATCGATGCCAACATCCGGCGCGTCCTCCTCCATGAATTCAACTGGCCCGCCGACACCTCCGACACCGAACTCTATGAGTTGGCAGAGCTCCTGCTGCCCCCCAAACGCTCCCGCGACTGGCACAACGCGCTGATGGATTACAGCCGCCTGGCGCTCCCCCGGCGCATGGATCACATCCCCCCGAAATCACGTCAGAGCCAGTTTGAAGGGAGCGTCCGACAGGTCCGCGGCGAGATTGTCCGGCGACTGACCACGCGCAGCTACACCACCGTCGATGCTGTCGCTCGCGCCATGGACTGCCCCACCGACAAGGTGCACACCGCCGCCCGCGCCCTTGAACGCGAGGGCACCGTTGCTCTTACCGGCAACCGCATCAAACTCTCCGGAGAATAACCCCCTAAACCGAAAACGTCCGCGTCTGGCCGCGCATTCGATCGACCACGTAATCCCCCACGACTACAACTATCAGAAACGCCAGCGCCGTCAGCATCACCGAATACTCCTGCACCAGCGAGCTGACCGTCATCAGCATCGCCCCCAGTTTCGACCACGCCAGCGCCACATTGGCCGCCGACCCAAACTGATCCGCCACCGCGTGCACGGGTGTCAGCAGCCGCGACGCCCCCACATCGAGCCACAACAATCCCATCGCCAGCGCCCCCACCATTGCCGCCACAACACCGAACGTCAGCGCCATATTGGCCGCTCGCTCGCGCCTGGCCACCCTTTCCACTTTCGCACACACCCGGTCCACGAACTCCGGCGACTCGGCCACCTTGTCTCGGCCCAGCTCGAAATACAACTGACGATACGCCGCCAGATCTTCGCGCGACCCGACCGTAGACTCCAGCTTCACCCCCTGAAGCGGATACCTCCGGCTCGGCCGTTCGTCCAGGAAGCGCTGTATGTCATTGTCGTTCAACTGCCGGTTTGCCATAGCTCCTCCATGTCGTAACGGGCCAGCAGCCGCTCCTTGAGCGCCTTGCGCGCCCGAAACAGGTGGCTCTTCACCGTCCCTACCGGCAACTGGATAATCTCCGAAATCTCTTCATAGCGCATCTCGCACAGGTGGAACAGCGTCAGCACTATCCCATAGTGCACCGGCAGCCGATCGATCTCCTCGTGCAACCGCCGCGACAAGTCCCGGTCCTCACTGAACTGGTCCGGGCCGCACCAGTCGCCACTTTCACAGTCGAGCGACCGATCCGCAGGGGCATGGTCATCGTACAGGTCCGGGCGTTTCTTCTGCAGATGGTTGAGCGCCGTGTTGTAGGCGATTCGGCCGATCCACGAGGACAGCTTGCAGTCGCCCCGAAACTCACCCAGGTTCTGGTAAACCTTCACAAACACGTCCTGCGCGATATCCTCGCGGTCGGCTTCATTGCTCACCAAGCGGTACACAATCTGCCGCACCAGTCGCTCATATTGCTGCACCAGGCCGCGAAATGCGCCGTGGTTACCACTGAGTATGTCGTTTACCAATGTCTGTTCGCTTTGCATACCAGTTGCCTGCCTCTGGTATACTTGACTGCTATTTGGCGAAATTGTTGCGCGTTTCTTTGTTTTTCTCCCGAAAGCGCAACAAAACCGGATCGGCACCGGTCTGATGCGGCGAAAGCGGATAAAAACCAGCACCGAAAGGAGATATGCCATGCATGACTGGATACCGCCCGTTGCATTCTTCATAATCGTCGCTCTTATCATCAAGATGTTCCTGGATTATCGCATGAGACGCCGATTGATCGACAAGGGCCTGGTCGATGAGAACATCAAGCACCTGTTTCCCAACGAGTCCGTCAATCAACGCCTGACGGCCCTGAAATGGGGCCTGGTGCTGGTCGGAATCGGGGCCGCCGTGCTGATCGGACAGCTCTTTCCCTATCGGATCTCCGATGAGATCACGATCAGCCTGATGTTCATCTTCTCCGGAGTGGGACTGCTGGTATTCTATGTTGTGGCGCCGAAATTCGAGGCCACCCGGCCCACACCACCCACCACCGGCCAATAAACCACCGCGACCAGTTCGCAGCCTGAAGGCGGGCCCGAAGGTAAGCAATCCCTCGGGTCCGCTTCGCTTATCGAATGACAAAAGCCGCAACATCCTGACTTCTCTCTTGAATATTCTCACCAATCATAGCTATCTATCGCGTAGACATGGTATCACACATCCAATACAGTACGCAGGAGGAACGATGAAGACCCCCTACTACCGACATGTGCTCTTCATGAGCTTGCTGGCGATATTACTACTGGCCTTTTCCCCGTCGGCCCATGCCGACCAATCTGAGCTGGTCGGCCAATGGGAAGGCACTCTAAGCCTGCCCGGCACCGAGATGGCCATCGAGGTTACCATAACCGAAAGCAAAACCGGCCTCTCCGGCACTATTGACATTCCCCTTCAGCAGGCAATCGACGTCCCGCTGGTGAAGTTCGACACCGAGGATGGCCAGCATTCGTTCAAGATCGACGGAGTCCCCGGCGATCCCACCTTCCTGGGCGAATTCTCCGACGATGGCGACACCTTCTCCGGCGACTTCACCCAGAGCGGGCAGACTTTTCCCTTCACGCTCAGCCGCATCGACGAAAAGGCACAGCAGCAAGAGCAGGCCGATCGCGAGTCCAAACTCGAGGAGATCAGGAACTTCATCGACTCCATGCTGGCCAAAAGCAAATCGCCCAGTGTTGCCGTCTCGATCGTACATGACGGCGAACTGGTCTTTGCCGAGGGCTTCGGCTATCGCAACC
>WJKG01000389.1 GCA_014729205.1 candidate division GN15 bacterium
CCCTTGGTCTCCTCGGTCTGGAGGTCTTCCGGACCGGAAACCCAGGCACCAGAGGCGCCGGAGTGCGAACCGATGAAGTACGGCTCGGCAGCAGCGATCTCAGAGGACTTCTTCTCGGGCTCGACGTTGCTGGCGGCCCAGAGGACGGCCTGCGAGATGGTCATATCCAGGAAGTCTTCCCAGGCTTCAGCTTCGAGCTCTTTGAGTTTCTTCTTGGCGGCCTTCTCATCGCCGGCTTCCGAAGCGATCTTCTGGATAGCTTCTTCAGTGCGCATGAAGATCGGGCCCTTGCCTTCCATCACATCGAGCATACCCAGCCAGTTACGGAGGTTAGCCGGAATCGGCTTAACCAGACCATACGGCTTCCAGTTCTCGAGCTCATCGCGACGCTCGACCATGTAGCTGCCACCCTGGGAGTTGGTCGCCTGCGACTTGAACAGCAGGAACCAGGCCCCGACCGGACCATAGGCGTCCTTGAAGCGGACCGGGATGAAGCGGACTTCCTGGGAAGTCATCTCAGCGCCGGCGCGCAGGGTGAAGTAGGTCGAAGAACCGGAGTTCCACGGCGGGTACCAGGCACGACCCAGACCCTCACCGGAGGAACGCGGCTTGAAGACGTGAACAGCGCCACCCATACCGACCATGACGGCCTTGGCACGGAAGACGTAGAACTTGTTCTCGCGAGTGCTGAAACCTACAGCGCCGGCAATGCGATCACCATCAAGCAGCGGCTCGGTGATGAAGATGCGCTCGAAGTACTCGCCACCGATCTCGGCCAGAGCGTTCTTGGCGGCCTCGGCGACGATCACCTTGTAGGATTCACCGTTGATCATGAGCTGCCAGCGACCTTCGTGGACGTAGCCGCCTTCGGCATCCTTCCAGATCGGCAGTCCCCACTTCTCGAACAGGTGGACCGTGGAGTCCACGTGTCGAGCGATGTTGGCGACGAGATCTTCACGAATGACGCCCATGAGGTCCTGACGGACGTAATCGACGTAGTCGCGGACCGTGTTTTTACCTTCGGTCAGGCCGACATACTGGTTGATCGCGGACAGGCCCATGGCCACCGCACCGGAGCGGTCCATGGCAGCCTTGTCGATCAAGGTCACCTTCAGACCGTTCTTCTTGGCCCAGTACGAGGCTTCCACCGCCGCACCGCAGGCCGACATACCACCACCGAGAATCAGAAGATCAGTGGTGACTTCAACTGTTTCAAAGTTTTCCATTGTAAGTCTTCCCTTCCGATTTACTTGATGGTGAACAGTTCGTCCAGTTTCAGAGCCTCAGGCTCCTGGGCCAACACTTCACTGTTCAGATCATCATGAGCAGTGCTGTAACCACCACTCGGAACAGCCTTACCCTCTTCCGTAGTGCGGATCGGGAACTTGAAGCGTTTGAGCATTCCGTTGCGGAACTTCACCGTCCACATGATGGCGTCGGTGGAGCGCATCGGCGTCACGTTCGCACCCATCGGTACGAAGTCAGCGTAACCACGAACCTCAATAGCCTGCACCGGGCAAATCTTAACGCAACTGTAGCATTCCCAGCACATCTCGGGCTCCTGGTTGTACGCCTTCATGGAGTCCCTGTTGAGGACCATAAGGTCGTTGGGGCAGATATACTGGCAGGCAGTTTTGTCCAGTGCCTTGCACCCATCGCACTTTTCAGGGTTCACAAAACTCGGCATTTCGGCCTCCTTAACATGATGCTTGAGACAATCTCATGTTGTCTTCCGTGTATTGCCATTTACTTCTTAATTTTCTTCTCAGCATCGCCACTGGCGTGACCATGCATCTTCACTTCGACCTTCTCGTCATCCTTCAGGCCACCGTAGTACTCACGGAGGATCTTGAGGACTTCGGGACGGCTGAATTCGGCCGGCACCTCGCCACCCTCGCTGAGAGCCTTGCGCAGGGCGGTACCGGACAGGAACAGGCGGTCTTCTTTGCCGTGCGGGCAGGTCTTCATCGACGCCATACCTTCGCACTTGTAGCAGTAGAAGGTCCAGTCGATCGGCAACGGCCGGCATTCCAGAGCGCCATCCCAGAGCTCGTTGAAGATGTTCTGCGCATCGAACGGTCCGTAGTAGTCACCAACGCCGGCGTGGTCGCGGCCGATAATCATGTGCGTGCAGCCGAAGTTCTGACGGAACACGGCGTGCAGCAGACCTTCGCGAGGACCAGCGTAGCGCATGTCCAGCGGGTAGCCGCCGGTGACGACACGGTTCTTATCGAAGTACAGCTCGACCAGGGTGTTGATGCACTGCACGCGCGTATCAGCCGGAATATCGCCGGGTTTCAGCTTACCGACCAACTGGTGGATGAACAGGCCATCGGACACCTCGACCGCGATCTTGGCCAGATATTCGTGCGACCGGTGCATCGGGTTGCGCAGCTGCAGCGCGGCAACCTTCTTCCAGCCCTTCTCGGCGAAGATCTTGCGGCTCTCGGCGGGGCGCATGTACAGCTCGCCGAAATCCTTCGGGAAGTAGGACTCGCTGACAACCTTGACCGGTCCGGCCAGGTTCCAGTCCTTCTGGGCCTTGACCATCTTGACGCCAGGGTGGTCATCCTCAGTGGTCCCGTAGACATTCAGGCACTCGAAGTCTTTGTCGATCTGGTAGCATTCCTGCACCATCATCGTGCCCATAATCTCTTCGGTCTCGCCGGAGACAAGACAGATCTCGGTGCCCGGATCGACCTTTTCGTCGTGAGACAGAGTGATCGGGATCGGCCAGAAGATGCCATTGGCCATCTTCATATCCTTGCAGACACCCTTCCAGTCGGCTTCGTTCATGAAACCATCCAGCGGTGTGAAGCCACCGATTCCCAGCATGATCAAGTCGCCCGTCTCACGGGTGGTCATAACCACCTTGGGCATGCCCTCGGCACGCTTGAGCTCTTCTTCACGCTCCTTGCCTTCCAGCAGGAGGATCTTCAGCTCGGGACTCCCATGTGGGGAGATAAGTTCGGAATTACTCATAGATTCTTTTCCCAGTGTTTACGAGTAACGTTTATCTGAATCATTCTACACTTCTTATCGACAAAATCGCCAGAATCATGTGACTTTTTTCACAAAGGGCCTTAGATACTCAGCGGCTCCAAGGCAGCCGCCTGACCCTACTATCGATTCGGCAGAATGTAACTTTTTTCACAAGCCCTGTCAAGCCCGACAGATCGTTTTTTTGGGCTTTTTTTAGCCGAACGAGCTCTTTTTAGCGATTTTCAAGCCCCTGCCCTGCAGGTCCTTAGATGTGGGTAACATTTGCCCGCTGAAAGCATTATCAGAACGACGCTCAAGAATCGGAGAATGCCCACGTTTTCATGAAGATATGAGATTCTGGGACCCTAACTACCCGCCTCCTGGCCCCAGGGTAGTCGGCGTGTTGGAGGATGACTGAGGTTCCTCTGAACCTGCCCAATTGGTCAGGTATTTGACATGCCGGTAAATACCGATCACGCCAAGCGATTGGTTAGCAATGATATGCTTGTGATCGAAAAGATGCCTACGAAATTTACGGTGTCTTTCACGCCGATATTGGGCCCTCCCCATAGTTACCAAATGGAGAGATTGATGGAGAATTCATGGGCTACATTGTGAAAAAAGTAACAAAAAAGGCTTGACAATTTTGCGGATGGCAAGATATACTCAGATGATTAATAGCGATGACTTGTGGCGGCCGCTGGGGCCCCGTAAGCCTATGAAATGAAAGGAGAAGGCAGTATGGCCCAAGCTGGTTTTCAGGAGCCTGATCTCGGTTTCATTCGCGATGTCAAACAAGCCGGTGGTAACACCCTGAAGAACTGCTATCAGTGTGCGACCTGCTCGGTTGTATGTAACCTCTCCCCGGCCGATAAGCCCTTTCCCCGAAAGGAAATGATCTGGGCGCAGTGGGGCCAGAAGGACCGATTGCTGAGCGACCCCGATGTGTGGCTGTGTCATCAGTGTAACGACTGCACGACATACTGCCCTCGGGGAGCACGTCCCGGCGACGTTCTGGCGGCCGTCCGGTCATATGCCTACAAGACCTACGCGTTCCCGCGTTTCATGGGTAAGGCCCTGGCCTCACCGAGAGCGTTGCCGCTGTTGATCGGTGTTCCATTGATTATAATGCTGGCGCTGATCTACCTCACGGCGCCGGTTGGCCCGGACGGTCAGTACATCTTTATGACCAGCGATGTGATAGACTTCAACCTGTTCCTTCCGCACAGCACGGTCGATGCCTTCTTCGTGTTTGGCAATGTACTCATCTTTCTCTTTGCGGCAATAGGGTTTGCGCGATTCTGGACGGCATTGAAACGCGACGGTGCCCCGGCACAAATGAGTTTTGTGTCGGCGCTGACTGGCACGATAAAGGAGATTCTCTCGCACACCAAGTTCCGTGATTGCGGGGCCAATCGACCGCGAGCAGTAGGGCATATGCTTCTTTTGTTCGGGTTCATTGGCGCCATGATCACGACCGGCCTGGTGTTGCTGTTTGTTTTCATCCCGCATTATTTCGAGAGCTGGTTCGGTTCGGATATCCCTGCCTGGGCTATCCAGTTTACGGCTCTTCCTTTCGATCTTCCTCATCCCATCAAGGTCCTTGGTGCCGTCAGTGGTGTGGCACTATTGATAGGCAGCCTGATGCTGTTGTATCGTCGGTGGACCGATGCGGATTCAGTGGGAGCCAATGGTTACGCCGATCATCTGTTTCTGTATGTGATATTCATAACCGGTCTTACCGGAATGCTGGCCTGGCTGAGTCGATACCTCGGCGCGCCGATGCTTTCTTATGTCATCTACTTTGTGCATATCCTGGCGGTTTACTTCCTGCTTTGGTATATGCCGTATTCCAAGTTCGCGCACATGATTTACCGCACCCTTGCCCTTGTCCGAGCCCGACAGATCGGCCGTCAGGCACGCGAGTTACCCGAGGGCGCCCGGCAGGTACAGGCTGAGGCCCGTCCGCCGGCAAGCATGGCGAGTTAGTTATCTATGAGCAACGGACTGAGCTCACTGTACAAGTCCGAAGACTGGTGGGCCGTCTGGTTCGGTGTGGTTATTTTTGCACTGACCCTGGGCGGCCTGATTTCGCGTATTCCCAAAATTGGAAGCTGGACGGATAATCCACTCAACGCGTTCGCGTCCTTCGCCGACACCGGTGAGGTTTCCGGCAGTATCGTGCTATCGCTGCTGGGGCTCATGCTGGGACTGGGAATCCTGACTACAATTGGCATCTCTTTCATGAAGGCGGCTCATCCCGGCCGGTATTTTGCGGGTTTTGTGGGCGTCTTTGTGCTGGCGTGTGTCGCCTACTGGATTGCGCATCAGACGAACATTAAGTACTGGGGTTTGAGCTACGCGCTCTGGGCACTGCTGGTCGGACTTCTCATCTCAAATACGGTGGGTACGCCGAAGTGGCTGCGGGCCGGAGCCCAGACCGAGCTGTTTATCAAGACAGGTCTGGTGCTGATGGGGGCCGAAGTGCTCTTTCGCAAAATCATATCTCTTGGCCCGCCCGGGCTGATGGTGGCGTGGATAGTCACACCGGTAGTGGTTGTCTTCATGTTCCAGTATGGTAAGCGCTACCTTAAGATGACCAATCTGCACCTTGTTATCATCATCGCCGCGGCGACGTCTGTTTGCGGTGTTTCGGCCGCTATCGCCACTGCGGCGGCCTGTTGTGCGAAAAAGGAAGACCTGACGCTGGCGGTGGGGATGACGCTGATTTTCACCGTACTGATGATGTTCTTCATGCCACTGGCTATCTCGGGGCTGGGAATGGACCCGATACTTGGCGCGGCCTGGATGGGTGGTACGATCGATTCCACTGGTGCCGTTGTGGCGGCGGGATCTATGCTGGGCCCCGATGCCGAGAAGGTCGCCGCAGTTGTGAAAATGATCCAGAATGTGCTGATCGGCGTGCTGGCCTTTGCGGTGGCCCTCTATTGGGTCACGGTTGTCGACCGCCAGCAGCGCCGCAAAGAGGACCCGAGTTGTGCGGCACCGAGCGCCATTGAGATCTGGCATCGTTTTCCGAAGTTCGTCCTGGGATTTGTTGGTGCCTCGCTGTTCTTCTCCTTCGTGCTGGTACCAGAAGCAAGTGGTGGCTATGAAGCTGTCGAGGCTGATTATATCAAGCCAGTAACGAAGGTCCTTCGTGGCTGGTTCTTCTGTATGGCTTTCGCGGCGATCGGTTTAGAGTCAAACTTCCGTGATCTGGCGTCACGCATGGAGCGGGGTAAGCCTATGATCCTGTATGCGTTCGGGCAATCATTCAATCTGATACTGACCCTGCTGGTAGCCTACCTGGCCTTCATGGTGTTCTTCCCGGGAGCTATCTAAGTGAACAACCAGCGTCCAACAGCCACCCGTGGCACACTGGCTCAACGACTCGGTCGGTTCTTCCTGGGGCTGATCGGTTTGGCGCTCTTCGCCGGCGTGTTTGCATCGGGTTGGACGCCACCGGGGATGGCGGGAGACGTACTGCGGCACAACCAGCATTACGAGATCGATGCCTCTCCCCTGTTTTATTCGGAAGTTGATCATATGGCTGAGTTGGAAAAGGGCGTTCAGCGGTTGCGGGAACGGGCTTCAAAGCGTACCTTAGGCGAAACTGAGAAAGAAGACATAAAGAACTGATTTTATTACACAATCTCTGGAGGAAACATGTCAACCAAGGAACTGCAACAGGAAGTCATCGATAACATGCGTCGCTGGATGAAGATTGAGAATGCTTCAGTTGCGTCGACCGGCAACATCATGGAGAAGACCAACAACCCTATCGTGCGCATCGTAATGGAGATCATCCAGCGCGATTCCCAGATGCACTATCGCGTGCAGGAATTGATCGCTGACAGCCTCGAGTCCAAGACGGTGGCTCTCTCCCCTGAGGAGTTGGCCGACGTTTGGGAGATGATCGAGAAGCACATCGAGCTCGAAAAAAAGACCGTGGAACTGGCCGAGAAGAGCCTGGCGGCTCTGAAAGGTAAGCGCATGCTGGTTCAGGAGTACTTGCTGAACTACCTGCTGAAAGACGAGCAGAAGCACAACGAAATCCTGGACGAGCTGGAGCCGGTCAAGAACAAGATCTATCCGTACGCCTAAGGCGATCGGACTTAGTCAGGGAAACAAGCGATCAAAGACGGGACATGGTCGAGGTGAATACGTGCTATTGCCTTTTCGGCTGTGTCCCGGCTTTTTGTCGCCCTCGACGGGCGCGCGTATTGCTTTTTCGACCGGTTTGATTATACTTAGCCGGTTAAACGACAACGGTACGGCGTCCACGGTGACAGGGCGACACTAAAGTGTGTCGACGCTGCGTCACTGTCAGCGTCGGGCAGACCTGGAGCAAACAGGAGGAACTGATGAAGCTGGACAATGTCGACAAGATTCTGGCATTTGCGATTGAGAAAGAGCAGGATGCCGCGGACTTCTACAAGAGTCTGGCCGATAGGATGGATCGTCCGTATATGAAGGACATCTTTGAGGGATTTGCCAAAGAAGAGATGGGTCACAAGGCCAAGCTGATGGCCGTTCAGGACGGCAAGCTGATGCTCAAGGCCGAAGATAAGGTCAAGGACCTGAAGATCGGTGAGAACCTGGTGGATATCGAGCTGGACGCCACGCTCGACTATCAGCAGGCGCTGATTCTGGCCATGAAGGCGGAGAAGGCAGCCTACAAGCTGTATAACGATCTCGCCTCGTCGACCGATGATCCCAACCTTGTCAATACCTTCCAGGCCCTGGCGCAGGAAGAGGCCAAGCACAAACTGCGCTTCGAGGTTGAATACGACGACTACGTGCTGCGCGAGAACTAAGCTCTGGCAGCATTCCGCGTCTTCGGATTTTGACCCGTGGCCCGTATGAGGCCGCGGGTCTTCTTTTTTTGGGCAGAATTCAGCGGGGCTAAGCTACTGACGCAACCACTCGGCCGCCTGGAGGGCGTGGTAGGAGATGATGATATCAGCGCCGGCGCGTTTGATGCTGGTGAGGACTTCCATGACCAGCCGTTTCTCGTCGGCCAATCCCTTCTCAGCCGCCAGTTTGACCATCGAATACTCCCCGCTGACATTGTAAGCAGCGAGAGGAGCAACGAAAGTCTGGCGGGCGCGAGCCATTATATCCAGATACGGCAGGGCCGGTTTGACCATCACAATGTCGGCACCTTCATCCAGATCGAAAGAGATTTCGCGCAGGGCCTCCTCGGCGTTGGGCGGATCCATCTGATAGGTGCGGCGATCGCCAAACTGGGGAGCGGAATCGGCCGCATCGCGGAAGGGACCATAGAAGGCCGAGCAGTACTTGGCGGAGTAGGCCATGACGCCGACGTGATCGAAGCCGCTTTCATCGAGTGAGTCGCGGATGATTCCCACTCGGCCATCCATCATATCCGAGGGAGCCACGAAGTCCGCACCGGCGGTAGCGTGACTGACGGCCTGCTGGGCGAGCACCTCCAGCGTGGCATCATTGTCTACATCGCCATCGTGTATGATACCACAATGGCCGTGATCGGTGTATTCGCACAGGCAAACATCGGTCATGACAATCAAGTCGGGACAGGCGTCCTTGATCTCACGAATGGAACGCTGGACAATGCCCTCGGTAGCCAGGGACGATGAGCCCTCGGCGTCCTTGTCCCGGGGAATACCGAAGAGGATCACACCCGGAATACCCAGTTCATAGACATGCCGGGCTTGCTTGCCGAGATCGACCAGCGGCCAGCGGTTGACGCCGGGCATGGAGGCGATCGGCTGGGATTCGCTCAATCCCTCGGCCACGAACAGCGGGTAGATGAAGTCACTGGGCGAGAGTGTCGTCTCGGCTACCAGACGTCGGATAGCTTCGGTGCGACGGAGACGGCGCGGGCGATCCTCGGGAAAACTCATGACTCTTCTCCTGTGGTCGTGGGCTGTTTGTGTTCGTGCACACTCCGCACGATTTCGTCGATAAGGGACGGTATAGAATGTGCTCCCGGTTCGATAGTCACCGTTAAGCCATGCCCTTCAATGATCTTTGTGGTGGTAGGACCGATGGAAGCTATGCGGGCATTCTCTGTTACGTGCTTGAGTTCTTTCGGTGTGAGGTTCTCGATAAAA
>WJKG01000390.1 GCA_014729205.1 candidate division GN15 bacterium
CCCCTGTGCAATCGCCTCTTGGAGGTTGTCCCTGTTGCTGCGGTAGAGCAAGAGAGCCAATGAGCCGGCGTCGTTCAACTCCAACTGCATTTGATGTTCACTGGTTAACAGATCCAGCATCATACCCCCGCAAAGCGTATCCTCGATCGAAAAGCCACCCTCGTGGCCGGAACAGACAACGACCAGGTCACGCCCCTCACGTGCAATCAGTTCCGTGACAGCGCGGACATTTACCAGAGCGCCTGTCACCACCAGCTTGGCTCCCTTCGTCTTACCGTAGACCTGCGTACCGTTGGTAGTGGTCATCACGACAGTCTTGCCTGCCACATTCTCTGCGGTGAACTCGGCTGGCGAGTTACCAAGCTGGAAATTCTCAATCTTGACCCCCTCGCGCTCACCGGCCAGCACCGCCTGCTCGCGACCTATCTTGGCCCACAAGTCTCCGGCCTCGCCAGGTCCGGGCACAGGGATAATCTCTCTCGCGCCCGCCTGCAGGGCGGCGCATATAGAGGTTGAGCACCGAAGAATGTCAATCGCCACCACGGACTTGTTGGTCAGGTTTACACGATCAAATGGAACAGGGGTCAGAAACAACTCGGCGTTCATATGCATCTTGCCGGCACTTACTTGTGCGAGGCATCCTTATAGAATGGGGGTTTGACAACTACTGCCGGCACCTTCTTGTTGCGAATCTCTATACTGACTTCAGACCCACTCTTAGCCTTCTTGCGAGCGACATATCCCAGGGCAATCGGTTTCTGGAGAGAGGGCGAAAAACTGCCGGAGGTCACGTTACCAATCTGCTCCTCACCATCGAATATCGCATACCCATGGCGCGGAATAGCTCGATCGGACAGCTCCAGGCAGACCAGGCGCCGTTTCGGCTTCTCCTTCTTCTGCGTTTCGATAACGTCCTTGCCAATGAAGTCCTTGTCAAAATCGATGATAAACGACAGCCCCGCTTCCACCGGTGTCGTGGATTCGTCTATGTCGTTGCCGTACAATGCCATCTTCATCTCCAGCCGAAGCGTATCCCGCGCCCCGAGACCGATCAGCTCCATATCATGCTTGCCGCCCGCTTCCATGGCCGCCTTCCAGATCTGGTCCGTACACTCGGGCGGAATATAGATCTCGAACCCATCCTCACCGGTGTACCCGGTGCGCGAGAACATGACCTCACAACCGGCAACCTCAGCACGAACCCAGGTGTAGTAAGCCATGTCCGCCAGGTTGGCATCGGTAATTTTGCTCATCACCTGCTCGGAATTGGGCCCCTGAATAGCCAGCAGCGAGGTCTGCTCCGAATGGTTGATCAACTGAACGTCCTCGTTGATCTGCGAACTCAGCCAGTTGAAGTCCTTCTCTATATTAGCCGCATTGACGACCAGGTAGTAACCATCCTCCATGCGGTAAACCAGCATATCATCGACAATCCCCCCGGTCGGTAATGTGATACAGGAGTACTGTATCTGACCCGGCTCAAGCTGCTCCACATTGTTGGTCGTAGTCCTTTGCACAAAGGCTGTTGCATCCTTGCCGGTTATCTCAAACTCCCCCATGTGGGACAGATCAAACATGCCGACATTGTTACGTACCGCCAGGTGCTCGGTGGTAATTCCCTTATACTGGATAGGCATAACGTACCCGGCAAACTCGACCATTTTGGCGTTGTGGTCCAGATGATAGTTGTAGAAGCGGGTTCTTATCGGTTCACTCATGTACTTACCTCGCCAGGTGCCGGGTTAGCGGATTCGTCAAGGCAGGAAAACTAACGGTGATTCCCGGGCAAGTCAATAGCCAGATTGATTTTGAACCCCTCCCACACGGGGATCAGCGAGACCTCGTCTCCGTTGCATTGGCCAGCTTCGTAGCCGGATGACGCGTGCGGTACAATACCATCAAAACACAACCAATGACCAGACAGACGCCACCTGCAGTCTCACGCACGGTTGGCAACAGACCCAGGGTAAGAAAAGCCACAATCACCGTGAAGACGGGCTGCATCTGACCGATCACTGCCACTTTGGACAGCTCCAGCCGTTCCAGAGCCAGCAGGTAGGTTATCCGGTTGAACACCGGTCCCATAAACCCCAGTGCAATCACTCCCGGCCAGATATGCTCCAGCCCCTCCAGGCTGTGGTCTCCGACCCAGAAGGCCAGCCAGTACATGACCGCCATGAACATATTGCGGATATACGCCAGCGATGTCGCCGGTACATGGCGCAGGGCAATCTTGGAGAGAAACTCGGTCAGCGCGAAGAAGAAAGCACCCAGCAACACCAGATAAAACCCCAGCGAGTATTCCACTCGCAGCGTGGCCCGCATTATCACTATTCCTGCCAGCGCCACCAGCGTACCGACAATCTCGCCCCGAGTGAATCGCTCCCTCAGAAAGATCATGCCAGTCAGAATGGCCAGGGGCACCTCGGCACGGTTCAGGAATGCCGCCAGCGAGGGGTCCATTTGCTGCACTCCTGCCCAGAAAGCCCACACCGCCAGTGCCGATGTGACCGCAAAAAGGCTCAACCACAGCCACCCTTGTCTGCTCTGCGTAAATGTCCGGCGCACCCCCTTCGTGGGCAACCAGAAGATGGTCATAATTATGGTGGCCGTGCTGAAAATGAGACAGTTCATGGCCAGAGGGGAGAGGTGCTCCAGATTCCATTTGCCCAGCACTGTCGCCACTCCGGTTCCGGCGGCGGAGATGAGCGCAATCACATAGCCGGTGCGTCGTGATGATGACAACAGAGCAGGCATAAGCGGCAATCAATACCACCAACGCCCAAAGTCAATAGAAGTTAGCGAGTTACAAGAGGAATGCTATGCGCTGAAAGACTGTCTCATGCGACGACGGAAGGCTACCAAAATTATCGCTCCAATAACCAGGAAGATACCACCAATCATCTCCCGCAGCGACGGTAACATATCCAGAAAGGTCACCGACAACACGATAACGAACACCGGCTGAATCTGGCCAATGACCGACACTTTCACCATCTCCAGTCGCTCCAGAGCAGAGAAGTAGAACAGGCGATTGACAATCGGTCCCAGCAACCCCAGCGCTACAATACCGGGCCAGACAACCATGACGCCGTCGAATGACCCGCCCACCACCGCGAAAGCGAGCCAGTAGAGCACCATCATTATGAGGTTGCGATAGTAGGCCAGCACCGACGTCCTGATGTGCCGCACCACTATCTTGGACAGCAGTTCAGTCACCCCGAACAACACCGCACCCATCAGCACGAAAGCAAATCCGGGCGTGTACTCCAGGCGAAGGGTGGCTCGCATAACGACGATTCCCACCATCGCCACAACTGTACCAATCACCTCCCAGCGGTTCAGCCTCTCCTTGAGGATGAAAATGCCGAGCAGCAGCGCAATCACCACCCGTGAACGGTTCAGAAACGCCGCCAGCGAGGGATCCATGATTTGCACGCCCAGCCAGTAGAACCAGACCGCGCTGCATTGCACAATCGCCAGCGCAATCAACCACATCCAGCCGCGATTGGTGACCTTCAGCGAAGTCTCCTTTTCCCGAAACGGCAGCCAGCCAACCGTCATTCCCACGGCCGCCACGCTGAAAATCAGACAGTTCATCGTCAGCGGCTCCACCTCCTGCAGATTCCACTTACCGAGGACAGTCGACACCCCTACGCCAAACGCAGATATGGTAGCCAGCAGATAACCAGTGGCCGGAGACCTGGATGGGATCAGATTCATAGTGGGCAATAACGCCAGCCCGGCAGTAAAGTCAACCGGTAACACTTCCAGGACCGATCCCGAAGACACAATCAAAGCCCACTGACAATACTGCCGATACTACCGGTATGGAGGTCCTGTGATGAAACTTCGCCTGATTGTCATATTGTCAATGCTCTTCATCCCCGCCCAATCCGTTTTCGGACAAGGGGAATACCTGCAGGAGGGACAAAGCGGCTATGCCGTGACCGGTAGTGTGAGCCTGGGCAGCTATGCCAGCGCTCTCGGGCTCTCAGTCGGTTACTCACACCGGGCACTGGTAGATTTCTCCGTGGGGCTGGCTCGTGTGAGCCCCGATGATGCCGATGATCTCGAGGGAGACCTGACGGCCGGCGCCCTCATTCTTGGTTCCGCCGTCCATCTGGCCCGACAAGCAGACGATGGCCCCCCGGTTTCTTTATCAGTCCAGTTTGGCCTGCAGAAAGACTACTGGTCGACTGAGATGCCCCTCCATCCGGAAAGCCATGCCCTGTGGCTGGGCAGTGTCTTCACGCGACAAACACAACTCGGCCAGTCGCAACGTGCTCACAATTACCTTGGCCTGCGCTGGGTCCAGAACTCGGTGAGCAATCAGTACTCCAGCGCCACCGGAGTGGACAACAGCCAGTCCAGGTTGCTGATAACACTTGGCTCCGCGGTCGCCCTGGTAACCGGTGAAGTCGACAAGCGACGAGTTTCCTATGCCTCTTCACAGGTAATCCTCGATCCGAGCCTCACCTTCGACACTCGCGATGGCACCCGCGAATTTGCCCTGAACATCTCGCTGCTGATCGGCCAGGCACCCCCTTACGATCGCTGGTGACCTGTTGGCATCGGCTAGATCAAGAATGCAAAAGGGGATGCTGCCCTGGGCAACATCCCCACGATTCTCGACTCGATATGCTCTCTCTGACTAAGCCTTCGCCAGTTGCCGCAGGACAGTCGGCAATATGCCGCCATTGCGGTAGTACTCGACTTCCACCGGCGTATCCAGACGCGCTATCACCTCAAACGGTTTCCCATCGGCATTCACGAC
>WJKG01000391.1 GCA_014729205.1 candidate division GN15 bacterium
AGTCCACCAGTGACCCTTGCAAAGAGGTATGGATGAGCCAATTCCAGACCAAAGGCCCTCTCCTCAAGAAGTGGTTCGACACCGATCTGTAGAGGATGATTGGGATCTGATATGTCAATGATCAGAATACCGCCCACAAATGAGACGAAGGCCACAGAGCCGTCCGTTTCAATGTCTGTTGCTTGCGAAAGTAAGGCGCAGTCTTTGTATGTGAGTACCGAAACCTCGCCGCACACTCCGGCTTCGATGCAGCCAATTGCAGCAAGGAACACAAGCGCAGTCACTATGAGTCGATTCACATTGCCCCTATTATCAAGACATCCGTTTTGCATACAGCATAGCACTTTTTGCCCATTATGCAATCACTGCCTACCCCGAAACACCGGGGCAACCGTGATCGTCATATCAGTGAACCGCGTCCAGGTTCTTCAAATCAATCCCGTACTGCTTGATCTTTAACCGAAGCGTCGACTCCGGGATATTCAGCAGCGCCGCCGCATGCTTCTTCACACCCTTCTTGCGCTTGAGCGCCCGGAGAATGAAGTGCTTCTCATGCGCCGAGAGATAGTCGTACAGCGAGTAATCATCGCCAAACTCCACCTCGGCCGCCATCACCGGATGCCCCGAACCGTTGCCGCCGTTGGCGCCCTCGGCCGCAGCCAGCTTGCCCGAAAGCAACTCCGGCCCGATCTCGTCATTGTCACCGGCCAGCAGCGCCAGCTTCTTGATCTCGTTGTCAAGCTCGCGCACATTGCCCGGCCAGTCGTACTCCATGAGGTGCTTCATCACCTCCGGTGCCACCTTCTTGTCGGTGTCCTTGAGGAAATGCTCCACCAGCAGCGGGATATCCTCGCGGCGCTCGCGAAGTGGCGGCAAGCGGAACGTCAGCGCTGACAACCGGTAATACAGGTCCTGACGGAACAGCTTCTCCTCCATCAGCTCCTTGAGATCCCGGTTGGTCGCGGAGACAATCCGCACATCCACCTTGCGCGGCTTGGTCTCGCCCAACCGCACGATTTCCTTCTCCTCGAGCACGCGAAGGATCTTCGCCTGGATCGCCAGCGGCATATCACCGATCTCGTCCAGGAAGAACGTGCCACCATCGGCCTCCTCGAACAACCCGGACTTGTCACGGTCGGCACCGGTAAACGCCCCGCGCTTGTAACCGAACAACTCGCTTTCCAGCAGTGACTCCGGAAGAGCCGCGCAGTTGACGGACACAAACCGCTTGTCGCGACGAGCGGAATTGTAGTGAATCGCCCGCGCCAGCAAGTCCTTGCCCGACCCGGTCTCCCCGGTAATCGAAATCGAGATATTGGAGTTCACCACCTGGCGCACCTGCACCAACAGGTCCAGCATCGCCTTGTTCTGCGTGATGATATTCGGGAACTCGGACTTCTCCATCAACTGACGCGTCAGCCTGCGGTTATCTTCAAGCAGCCGGTTCTTCTCGATCTCCGCCCACTTGAAGGCCACAAAATCACTGAACCCCACCGCGAAATTCAACTCCGCCTGGCTGAACGGATTCAGACGATTATCCCGCGCCAGACGATCCACATACAAGTAGCACTCGGAGCCATCAGTCATCTTGAATGGCACCACGACCACCGACGTTACCATCGCAGGATCACTGTCGAACAACGCATTGATAAACGGATCCCGCCGACAGTCCAGCGCCAACGTGGGTCGATCACGATGGAATTCCTCACCGAGCAGCTTATTGAAGCCGTCGATAAATATCTGTTGTTCACCCTCGGCCATAGTGGCCGAAGCAGCCAGCTGGTATTCAGCATTACCGGGCGTGTAAATCACGGCCCGATCACCACCCGTCTTGCGCAGCACGATCTCCAGGATGTCCTCCAAACGGGAGGAACGAAGCCGGGAATACTCGTCCGGTGTCACCAGATTGCCGAATATCTTGAACCCGTTCTCCTCGGAAACTGAAAGCGCCACTGCCTGATCGGCCAGGGTGCGAAGGAAGTTACTCACGGCACGAAGCTTGACCTTGTCATTGACCAGCGAAAAGACCCGCTCGGCATGACTCAACCGCTTGAAACCGGCCGACAGATCACCATTCTGACACGCCAGCACGCCACTGCGGAAATCAATCTCCGCCTGCCAGTATTCCAACTCCAGCTTGCGGAACAACCGGCGCGCCCGATCGAACATGGCCGACACCCGCTGGCGGTCGAACTTGCCCAGATCCATGCTGATCTGCGCCTGCGTCAACAGCGCCTGGCCAGTCTCGTAGGGATCTCCCACCTGGCTGAGCACTTCCACCGCGTTGGCAGCATATTCCAGTGCCTCGTCATTCTGTCCGCGGGCTGCAAATATCCGGGCAATCACCCGCTGGGCTGCCCCGATTTCCGTTTTCTCGCCCAGTTGCAGCGACAAATCAAGCGCCTTCTGGCCATACTTCATAGCGTCATCGACGTTGTCGAGCAACAACTCGACCTCGGCCAGACGACGAGCCGACTGCGACACCAGGGCCGAACCGGAAGCCAGCATCATGCCTTCTTTGTATGCTTCGCTGAGAATCGACTTGGCCCGATAAAGGTCACTCTTCTCGAAGGCCAACTCGCCCGTGTACTCTAAATAGATTATCTTTTCTCGCTTGAGATTGAGTCGGTCCACTATCTCGCGCGCCTGCTCGAACAACCGATGCGCCTCCGTAAAGTCACGCGTGCGCATCTGAAGGTACCCCAGTGACAACAGGTTTACCGCCACCGAAATGTCCTGGCCGTTCTCCAGCGCATAGTTCAGCGCTTCCCGAAGGTTCTCACTCGCCTTGTTCCACTCGCCGGTGAAGGTCTGAATACGCCCCAGGTTACCGGTCAACTGAGCCCTCTTCCGAGGGTTGTCCACCACCATCTCAATGGCATCACCCAGAAAGCCCGCCGAGGCAGCATACTCGCATCGCACAAACGCAATACGCGCCAACTCATTGAGCGAGTCAATCTGGCCCGTCGCCTCGTTTGCCCTGCGAAATGCCGCCAGCGCATCACGCGCCCGCATCTCGGCGTTCTTCAAATCACCAACCGAGGAATACGCCTTGGAAAGAACCAACTGAACCCGCCCATAACGACGGTTCAACGGAAAGTCAGCCAGAACCCGCGCGGCTTTCAGCCCCACCGACAGCGCGTCACGATAGCGCCCCTCGTAGAGCGACGCTTCCGCGGTCAACAGCAAGTACAGCCCGGCCTCATGAGAGCTGCTTCCAAACTCGCTCTCGTCCAGGCCCTCCAGATCCTTCAAGGCACCGGAGAATTTGCGCTGACGGAATTCCTCCTCAATCGCAAGAAGACGGTTATCGAACGTTAAGTTTTGTGAAGAGAGAGACATTAAATCGTTCCCGTCTGTTTTCGGATTTACCTTATCGGATCCATCACTTGCCCGAACCACTCGGGCTGCCAGCCGTCGCCTCCGATGCGCCGCCGGTCGAACAACCTCCAAACACCATGGAGCGACCGAAGTCTGCCATCAGACTCCATAACCAGGCAAACAGGTCGTCCTCGGAATCTGAGGCATTATTGGTGCGCTCGACACCGTCATTGATTGTCGGATCAGTCGGGGTGTCCGAAGTGTCCACAGTCGTCTGACCAGGACCACCGTTGTTCGGTCCATCGTTAGCATCAGCATCCCAGGGATGCTCGGCCAATACCGGAGCCGAGACAAAGCAGGCACAAAGCAGCGATAGCATCATCATCAACGCTATCCAGCGCGAACGTTTCATGGCCTTGCCTCCTTAAATGAGATAAGTAACTTATGTTGAAAAAATCTGCTTGTCGCCGTAAACCACTGGCGTGGTGCAATATACATCGGGAAAGTAGTTGTCAAAATCAATGGTGTGTAAAACGCATATTCTGCCACTTGCAGTATACTACAAACCCTTATACGTTGTCAAGCAGTATTTTAGCCGGACCCAGACACAGCGCAGAAACTGCGCCACACCCTGCCCCGGTAACGCTCACACCCCACCGGGCGCGAGCCGGCGAGCCAGCCAGGATTTCTCAACCCCAACCGCTTGCTCCGGACATACCTCGTGACAACACCAACAGGTGATACAGACATGATGATTGATCTGTGGCGGGCCACCATTCGGGCTCAGGGCGCCCACCGGACAGGCCTCGATGCATTTCTCGCAGCCATTGCACCGCAAAGCATCAAACTCCGGCCGCATCCAGAAAAACGGCCCTATCAGATTAACCAGCATCGACGGCAGCAGTTCCATGATTGCGTTCGACGGTAACCTGAAATCCCCACTGGCCGCAGGCAACGACCGCTTGCCCACCACCTCAATCGCCTCGCTGTGTCCCATCCCCAACCCAGCCTCACAAGCCAGTCGAATCATATGAACCTTCTCCGGTTCAAGCCCTATCAAGCCGCACGCCACTGTATCCACAGCGACCG
>WJKG01000392.1 GCA_014729205.1 candidate division GN15 bacterium
AGCTGGGGCGGCGTGCTTTCGTACAACGCCTTCCGGCGTTGGGTGGTGGAGCCGGTAACCCGGATCTTCGACTCGCTAAAGGACACCAATGTTCCGCGGATCCTGTTTGTGAACAACGTAGCGCCTTATCTGGACCTGGTACGCGAGGTACCGTGTGAAGTGGTAGGAGTTGATTTTCGTCTGCCATTGAGGATGGCAATGGATGCCCTGCCGGACAAGGCAATTCAGGGTAATCTGGATCCATCGCTGCTGTTCGCCGGACCGGAGGCAGTTCGACATGGGACGCTTGAGATGCTCGACAGTGTGACCGATCTGGATCGGCTTATTGTCAATCTTGGCCACGGCATTCAGCCGGAGACGCCAATCGAATCAGTGGCTGCTTTCGTGGACACAGCGCATGCATACAGGTGTCAGTCATGACCAGTGGCTCGCACAACAGGAACGACGATACGGTTACGGTCGAACTGCTGCAGCGCTATGACCGACCCGGCCCGCGCTACACCAGCTATCCCACCGTCCCCATGTGGAGCGATGCTGTCGGAGCAGAAGCGTACCGAGAAGCATTGCGGAATGCCTCGGTTCGAACTGACGAGCCGGTGGCGCTCTATGTACATATCCCGTTTTGTCGCAGTCGCTGCTTCTACTGTGGCTGCAATACGTGTGTGACTCAGGATATGGAAGCGCCTCGGAACTACCTGGACCTTGTTTACCGCGAATGCGAAGAAGTTTCTCGACTGCTCGGCGACCGGCGAGGCATAGGCCAGCTTCACTTCGGTGGCGGAACTCCGACGTATATAGGTGTCGAAGGACTTACCAAGGTCTTGGCTAAACTGCGTTCGCATTTTGACCTACTGCCGCGATGCGAGATGTCTATCGAGGTGGATCCTCGAACGGCCGGGCGTCGGGCAGTGATGGAGCTGCGCCAATTGGGCTTCAACAGGGTCTCTTTCGGTGTACAGGACTTCGATCCCGATGTCCAGAAGGCGATTGGTCGGTTTCAGAGCACGGATCGCGTCCGTGAGGTGCTGAACGCCGCCCGCGAGGCAGATTACGCCGGTATCAACTTTGATCTCATTTATGGACTGCCACAGCAGACACCGGAGAGCTTTGCGCAGACACTGACGACCACCATTGAGATGCATCCGGACCGAATTGCACTGTATTCGTTCGCGTACCTGCCCAGACTTCGCCCCAACCAGACGAGTATCAAGGAAGAAGAGCTTCCCGACACGCAGACTAAGTTCCAACTGTTCTCTGATGCTATCCGTGAACTGACGAATGCGGGTTACCGTCAGATTGGCATGGACCATTTTGCACTTCCCCAGGACGAGTTGTCCCGCGCGCAGGAGGACGGCCGGTTGCATCGGAATTTCATGGGGTATACGGTGCAGGCAGCACAGGAAATGGTCGGCATAGGTATGTCGGCAATTGGCTATATAGACAACACGTTCGTTCAGAACGCCAGCAGCCTCGAAGCATATCAATCTGCCATCGAAACCGAAGGTCTTGCTGTCTACCGCGGTTTGAAGCTCTCGCGCGATGATGTCGTTCGTCGCTACGTGATCTCGGAGCTGATGTGCAACTTCGCCATGGTCTACGACCAGCTTGAATCCCGCCTCGATGTGAACTACGAGGACTACTTCGCCTCCGAGGATGAACGTCTGGAACCGTTCATTGAGGATGGGTTGCTTCGTCGTGACGCGGAAGGGCTGAAGGTAACGCCAATCGGGCGCACCTTTGTGCGCAATATTGCTATGGCTTTCGATGCCTACTTGAAGGACCCTTCTCGCGGCGGCACTTTCTCGAGGACTATCTGAGATGGCCAGTTCCCGTACAGCGGTGTTGCTCATCGCGATGGGTGGCCCGGACTCACTCGAAGCCATCCCCCGTTACCTGTACAACATCTTCTCGGATCGCACGCTGATTCAACTCCCTGGAGGGGCCATACTGCAAAAGCCGTTCGCTCGCCTCATCTCGCGACTGCGCAGCAAGAAAGTAGCCGAACATTACAAGCTGATTGGCGGATCGTCGCCGCTGCTCAAGTGGACGGCCGCTCAGGCAGGTTTGCTCGAGAGCACGCTTGTCGATCGTGGTCAGCGGGTGAAGAGCTATGTCGGCATGCGATACTATGAACCGACAATTGCTGAGGCCGTACGGCAAATACATGCCGATGGCTGCGATCACATTATCGTGCTTCCCATGTACCCGCAATACACGATCGCAACCACCGGCTCCAGTGTCATGGAACTGGGAAGGGTGCTTAAGGGATACAGCTCACTCAGTTGGGATCTGGTCAAGGACTTCCACGACTATCCACCCTTTGTGGACCTTGTCCGTGATTACATCGATAGGCACACCGACGTGGACGACATCCTGCTGTTTACTGCACATTCGCTGCCGCGCAAGTTTGTCGATGAGGGCGATCCGTATGTCGATCAGGTGAAGTGCACCGCCGAACTGGCTGCCGGTGGCAGGGAATACCATGTCTCATTCCAGAGCCGTACCGGGCCGGTGGAGTGGGTGGGACCGGATACGATCGACGAAACCAAACGCCTCGTTGCCGAAACGAACAAACAAATATGCCTCGTGCCCGTGGCATTCGTGTGCGACCACATTGAAACCCTGTATGAATTGGATATCGAGCTGCCCCAGCTTGTCGGAGAACGCGAGCGGCTGTACCGTCTGCCGATGTTCAACGATGATCCCCGGTTCGCCGAAGTGCTGGCGGACCTGGTAAGCGACAGGATTCCCTCGCATGCCGGATCGTGATGTTGTCATAATCGGGGGCGGGATCTCGGGATTGACGGCTCTGCATTTCCTTCGCACACGCCAACCCGACGGGACAGTCACTTTACTTGAGGCCGCTGCTCGTCTTGGGGGCACTATCGGAACGGATCATGTCCAGGGGCATAGTTTCGACTGGGGTCCCAACGGCTTTCTGGATCGCGAGCCGCTCACGCTGCAAGTGTGTGACGAACTTGGGCTGGATGACACGCTCGAGCGGGCCAATCCCAATGTCAGCAATCGGTTTATCTGTCGCGACAGTACGCTGCGAGCGGTACCGAGCTCACCGGGGAAGTTCCTGACCTCGGACATTCTGAGTTTGAAAGGTCGTCTGCGAGTACTCTGGGAACCCTTTGCACCGTCCGCCAATGCCAAAGACGAGTCGATCTATGACTTCGCCAGCCGACGTATCGGTCGTGAGGCCGCCGACTATCTCGTGCAGCCAATGGTCTCCGGCGTGTATGGAGGTGTCGCGACGAAGCTCTCGCTTAAGTCGTGCTTCTCAATCATGCACAAGATGGAATCGGAGCACGGCTCATTAGTCAAAGCCATGATTGCGCGCAAGCGGGCAGCGAAGGCCGAGGGCAAGAAGAGCGGGGGACCGTCGGGACCGGGAGGGTGGCTGACCTCGTTCTCGGGTGGATTGTATGCCTTGATCGAGCGATTCCATGAACTGTATCGTGATCACATTCGTCTGGAAGCTCCAGTCGAGAGTCTCACTCGTGATGATGAGTCATGGGTGGTTCATTGCTCCACTGGCGAGACTCTGTCCGCTCGAAGTGTCATAATCGCTACCCCATCGTATAAGGCGGCTGATATGGTTCAGTCAGTCTCGAAACGACTGAGTGACCATCTGGCCGCTATCCCATATGCACCTATCGCCGTTGTATGCACAGGATTCGATCGAGAAGCTGTTGTCCATCCCCTTGACGGTTTTGGCTTTCTGGTACCTGCGAAGGAAAAGAGGGATATCCTTGGATCCATATGGACCTCGTCCATTTTCGCCGACCGGGCTCCGGGCGGGCAGGTGCAGTTCCGGACCATGCTCGGCGGTGATGGTAACCACGCTGTTACAGATTGGTCCGATACGGAACTTGTCACACGAGCGTGCGGTGACCTGAAGGACATTGTCGGCCTGAAGGCAGAGCCGACAGTGGCCAGAGTGTATCGATGGGATCGGGGAATTCCGCAGTTCGTGATTGGCCATGGCGAGCGAATGGCGAGTGTCGAAAAGGAACTGATCGAATTGCCGGGACTGCATCTTGCGGGCAATGCGTACTATGGAATCGGTCTGAATGACTGCGTGAAGCAGGCCTTGTACGTAACAGACCGCATTCGTAACGACCAATAAGCTGTCCGCCAGGCTTCTGAGTTCATTGCCCTGACCGTCGTCGCTGCCAACTGCATCTGAAACGGTTCTATGCACACCGATGACTCTCGCGTACCACGGCTCAGCCCCGACCGTTGAGTCTCCGGACTACTCCGAGCGAAGCAGAGATTATGAGTCTTTAGACTACTATACACGGTTTAGTCGTAGATGGGATACTGCTTCAACATTGCAAAGCCCCTGGAGATTCGCCAAAAAATGGTGACCCCAACGGGAGTCGAACCCGTGTTTACGCCGTGAAAGGGCGTCGTCCTAGGCCACTAGACGATGGGGTCACTCATTCGTTACATCGGCAGAACATTATACCTGATAAATCACTCAAGTCAAGAACTGTTCCCCACACGGCAAGACTATCGTATCACCCTCGCCCCGAAACCAATACCCCAATAAATCGACTGGAGAAACACCACCAACGCTCAAACCGGCTACACCAACAATGTTGACCCGGAAGCAGCACAACGCCATACTACGGGTATGTTCACTGGTACGAGAAAGCTGCTGCTGGTGGGGCTGTTCACCATAGCCATAATCGTTCTGGTCAATCTGGCCTGGTGGCTGTTCTACCAGAAGAGTGCTGAGCTACTGGATCAACAACTGGCCCGTCGCCTCGCGGCGATTGCCTCGGTGACGACATCATCGGTCAACACTCCTGCGGTTGAGAATCTCGCCGCCGGAGGACTGCAAGCGTACTCCGATGTACTCAACCAATTGGAGGAAGTCCGGAATGCTGACTCATTGGCGGAGGTGTTCATTCTCGATGAGCGCTATCGCTACCTGGTCACCACTGCGCAGCAGGCCGACAGTGTCTACCTGTTGGGAGATTTACACTCTCACCTGCTCGACTCGCTTCTTTTCAGTCTGCATTCGGGCGCGCTGGTCACCGAGCCGCATCAGACCGGCCAGGTCGTCCTGCGCTCCGCGTTCGCTCCGCTGGTCGATGCGGATGGATTAGCCGTGGCAGTCCTTGGCGTCGAGGCCAGCGTCGACTACTACGATGTGCTCGAAGATCTTCGGACCAACCTGTACTATTCCACCGGACTCTCCGTGTTGATTGGGTTGGTCTTTGGACTGTTGTTCGTGCTCTACCAGCGGCGCGTCAATCTGGCCGAGCGGCAGTTGTTTGCCTCGGAGACCCAGTCATTCCTGGGACGCATGGTGGCGGTTGTCTCTCACGAACTGAAGAACCCCCTGATGATTATACGCGGCTCGGCCGAGCGAATTCGCCGCAAGCACGAGAGCGATGAGGCCAGCTATATACTCGAGGAGGTCGATCGCCTCAATGATATAGTTGGCGGCTATCTCAACTTCGCTCGAAGCGGCCAGTCGCTGGTGGAATCGGAGCAGCGCCAAACGGTCGAACTGGCCGGCCTGGTTGCCAATACCCGCGAGCACTTGTACCAGCGGTATCCAGAGCACAAGATTCGCTGGATCGGCGAGCTGCAGCCGGCATCGGTGACGATCAAAGGGTACCCCCGTTCACTTCGACAAGTGCTTCTCAACTTGCTTATAAATGGTGTCGATGCTTGCCTGGCCGGTGAGAAACCGGTTGCCGTCGGAATCACAATTGAGACTGGACGCTCCGACGTGATCCTGACCGTACACGACGAGGGAGTAGGTTTGAATTCAGCGCAGATGAAGACCGTTTTCACTCCGTTCTTCACGACCAAAACCAGCGGCTCGGGTCTCGGGCTCTATGTCAGCAGAAAACTTGTTGAAGAAATGGGTGGGAGTATGGATCTTGTCTCCCAGCCGGGCAAGGGCACGCAGATCACGATACGACTAAGACGCGACGACGGGACTTGATATGGCACAGATTCTGGTAGTTGACGATGAGCCCAAGATGACCTCGCTGATATGTGGCACCCTGGAGGATGCCGGCCACAGGGTGACTACAACGACCGACCCGGCCGAAGCGCTGGGGCTTATTGAGAATCACGCCTACGATATAGTGATCACTGATCTGTCCATGCCGAAGGTCTCCGGGATGGAGATAATGGAGGCTGCCCTGACCAAGGGCGGTGCTGAGGTAATAATGATGACCGCTTATGGCACCGCCGAATCGGCCGTCAGAGCACTGAAGGCCGGAGCAGCGGACTACTTGCTCAAGCCGTTTTCGTTCGATGAGTTGGAGCATCTGGTGGCACGCCTGGCCCAGAAGCAGAAACTAAGCTCGCTTTCGGAGCACTATCAGCAGGAGTTGAAGGCTCGGACGTCAGACACGTTTATCGGTGAATCGGCTGCAGCACAAAAAGTTAAGGAGCTCGTTCAGAAGGTGGCAGCAACCGATGCCACCGTCCTCGTCTCTGGCAAATCCGGTACCGGTAAGGAACTGGTTGCCAGGATGGTACATGAGCTCTCCAGCAGGCGCGAACGGCCATTTATCGCCATCAACTGCGCTGCCCTGACCGAGACCTTGCTGGAGTCGGAACTGTTCGGTCATGAGAAGGGAGCTTTCACAGGGGCTACTGCTCGAAAGCGGGGCCGGTTTGAACTGGCTGATACCGGAACGATATTTCTGGATGAAATAGCCGAGATGGCGCCCAACATGCAGTCGAAGCTTCTGCGGGTTCTGGAAGAAGGCAAACTGGATCGTGTCGGCGGAGTCGATTTGATCGATATAGATGTTCGAGTGGTTGCGGCCACCAATCGTGACCTTCGCAGCGAGATTGCACAGGGGAGATTTCGTGAGGATCTCTTCTTCCGGTTGAATGTCTTTCCCATCCAGATGCCCTCGCTGGCTGAGCGCCGCGAGGACATACCGGCTCTTGCCGAGCACTTTCTGGCTCAGCAGAGATATCGCCACGGGACACTGTCGGATGAAGTCAAGAGCCTGTTGATGAGCTATGACTGGCCCGGCAATGTGCGTGAGTTGCGGAACGTACTGGAACGAGCCATTATTCTGGCTGGCGATGAACCACTGTCTCCAGAGGAGTTTTCGTTGGAGGCTGCCGACAATCCTATTATTGTAGAGTCAACATCGAAAGGCGTCGGGGAGAAGGGCCTTGAGTCGGCCGAAAAGGAGATGATTCTTGATGCCCTCAGCCGCGCCAAGGGGAACAAGACAGAGGCGGCCAAACTGCTGAAGATAACCCGACGTCGGCTCTACAGCCGGATGAAGGCGCATGATATTGAGCCCTGAGCAAATCATGATCGGTTTGTCCGTCTTGCGCCTGAGGGTTCATCGTAATGTACCCATTGGTACACGATCTAAGGTGCTCGCTTCAGTGGTTGGCTGTTAAGTAATTTTTTAGCAATGGCTTACGGCTGCGTTTTGTTGCTGGCATGGAGTTTGTTCCCTAATCGGGCGGACAAGGTCCGGAGATTGATTGAAATGAAGCACGTATTTCACATAGCGAGCGTACTGATACTGGTGGTGATGGTTGTTGCCCCGGGCATTGCGGCTCAGAACACCGACCCGGGCAACTCGGCGCAGTCCAGAGTCTGGCAGGAGCTTCAGTTCACCGACCAGGCAATCGAACGAGCACAGGAGACAATTCAGAACGCCAGTTCCCCGGCAGCCGCCAAGGCCCTTGAGCTGGCGGTTCAGCTACAGGACAAAGCCTGGGATCTCTATGATCAGCGTAAACTACTTGCGGCAACACAAATGACCCGACGGGCCCGCGAGAAGGCCAAGTATGCTCTGGCTAATGGACGGATTGCCGAGCAGAACGAGGGCACTGTTCTCCGGGAGTTGGAGCGGGTAGAGCGGCTCCTGGAGCGGGCCACCGAACAGGCGACCGATTTGGACGAAATGGCCAACGTTCGGGCGATGCTGGACATGGCGCGGAATAATCTCGACAGGGCCTGGGAGCTCTATCGCTCCGAGCAATATCGCCCTTCGCTCAAACTGACCAATCAAGTGGAGACGGCGGTGAGGAACATCGTGAGTCGCCTGGATCGTCAGTCCACCCAGTCAGCGAATTTCGACAGGCGCGAAACCACTGTGCAGGAGACGTATCAACGAGTGCTGGAAATGGTGGCTGATTGTGAGTCTGAGCTGGCCCAGCGACTGATGGATCAGGTCCGGACGTTCCTCGGGCAGGCCCGGGAGCTTGCCGACAACCGTCAGTATGATCTGGCTCTGCGCTCGCTGCGGAACGCGCGTGAGAAGGCACAGGCGGCCTTGCAGGAGTGTCGCAATCCGGACGTACTGCAGTCCCGTCATGACCAGATTGAGGCCCGGGCCAAACGTCTCTCCGAGCAGGTCCCGGCCGACGATGATGCCACCCGAAAGCTCTTGGATCGGGCCTACGAGCAGCTGCGAAAGGCTCAGCAACAGATCTACGCTGGCAATCTGGAACAGGCTACAGCTTCACTCAGGGCGGCTCAACTACTGTTGTCACAAGCCGAGGAACGCTTCAGCTGGGACAACCTGTAAGAACTACATTTCAACATTTCAGTCGGAGAGGTAGACTTCATTGCCCATGCGCAGGGTACTAATCGCGGCTATTACCCTGATTCCGCTTCTGATCCTGCTGGCTTTATCCGCCAGCGGCCTTCGCGCCGAGACCTCATGGCGGGCCGGTATCGGCTATGATCTCCTGTCCCAGCAGTATTTCCTTGATTCCGTCGTAAGCGAAGGGGCCGACACCGTACTCGCCGACTGGTCTTTGCAGACCGACTACTTCAATGATGTCAAGGGCCTGATTTCTGGCAGATACCGTCCCTACGATGACGATCGCGTTGACTTCTCAGGTCGCTACGAGCAGACAGACGACTTCCTGAGGCTGCGACTCGCTGAGTACTCGCGTCTGGAGTTCTCCGGCCACAAGCTGTATTTCTCGGGAGAATGGGAGATCAAGAGCCGCGTGGGCGACTCAGCGGAGTTTGGCGA
>WJKG01000393.1 GCA_014729205.1 candidate division GN15 bacterium
GGCCGAGCGTGGTTGGCCGGAGTTTCTGCTGCACAGCCCGGTGCTCGATGAGCACTTTTCTGCCCTCAACCGGTTCTTTCCCGACTATCAATTCGCTTTGGTCGATCCCACCACCGATAAGCTCATGGCTTTCGGCAATTGCATGCCGCTTCACTGGGACCGGCCACTCGAACAACTGCCCGACGGTGGTGTGGAGTGGGCGCTGATGAAGAGCGCGGAGGACTACCAGGCCGAAATCACTCCCAACCTCGTCAGTGCTCTGCAGATCGTTATCGAGCCGAATCTCCGTGGTTCGGGTCTGGCAGGACCGATGGTCCAGCACATGATCAACATTGTGACGGAGCACCGCATTCAGCACCTGGTGGCCCCACTGCGGCCAAACCTGAAGCCGCTCTATCCATTGACACCAATCGAGCGCTACATGCGGTGGACTCGTCCCGACGGTCTCGCCTTCGACCCCTGGATCCGCGTGCACCAGCGGTTGGGCGCGCGCGTCATCGCCGTTTGCGAACGCTCCATGTACATTTCCGGCACCGTAGCCGAGTGGGAACAGTGGACCGGCATGGCCTTCCCCGAAAGTGGCGAATACGTCATTCCCGGGGCGCTGGTGCCAATCAGTATCGACTGCGAGGCCGATCATGGTGAGTATGTCGAGCCCAATGTTTGGTGTGTGCATGATTGCTGATCGACCAGAAATAGCCTATACTATCTCTATGACAATACAATCATCAACTCAGTTGCTCGGCGGTGCCGTATGTTGACTCGCCAGTACAAGACCATCGTGGTGACCGGCGGGGCTGGGTTCATCGGATCCAACTTCGTACGCTACTGGCTGCACCGGTATCCAAAGTGGCGCGTTGTCAATTTCGACGCGCTTACTTACGCTGGCAATCGCGACAGCCTGAAAGACATCGAATCCGATCCCGGATATCAGGAGCGCTATGCGTTCGTGCAGGGGGACATTCGTGACTTCAACGCCCTCTGCAATTTGTTTGACCTGTTCAAGCCGCAATACGTTGTGAATTTCGCAGCCGAGACACACAACAGTCGAGCGGTGGTTGAGCCGCGGGTCTTCTTCGAGACCAATGTAGTGGGCACACAGTCACTTATGCATGCCTGTTACACGCGTCAGGTGCCACGGGTGCACCACATTTCCACCTGTGAGGTGTTTGGTGACCTGGCTCTCGATGCCGCCGAGAGCTTCTCGGAGGATACGCCGTACGATCCTAACACGCCGTACAATGCTTCCAAAGCCGCCGCTGACCTGGCGGTGCGATCGTACCACCGAACGTTCGGCCTGCCGGTGACCATTTCCATTTGCTCCAATAACTATGGTCCCTACCAATTCCCGGAAAAGTTGATTCCGCACTTCACCATACGTGGGATGCGTGGCGAGAAGATGCCTCTGTACAAGAGCAGTCAGAACAAACGCGAGTGGTTGCATGTGGTCGATCATTGTCGCGCTGTCGAGGCGATCCTTCTCGATGGTAGAATCGGGGAGACGTACAATATCGGCAGTGGTATTGAGGCGGATATCGAGACAATCGCGGACAGCATTATCCGAGAACTCGGTCTTGATGACAGTGTCAAGAAGTATGTACCTGACCGTCCGGGGCACGACCGGCGGTATTTGCTGAATTCACAGAAGATCAGTGATCAACTCGGTTGGGAACCGGAGATCGGGTTCGAGGATGGTCTGAAACAGACCATCGAGTGGTACCGCCAGAATGAGTGGTGGTGGCAACCGTTGCTGGAGCGATCCTCAGTTGACGAAGAGGGCTGGGCGAGTTCCAAGGATGAATAGTTGCACTCCAGGCGCCGGACCGAGAATAGCAAGGCCCCCGATCTCTCGGGGGCCTTCTGCATTGATACGGCTGATTGGTCGTCAACCTACTCTACCGAGACAATCTCTACTCGGCGATTCTTCTGGCGGCCTTCGGGCGTAGCGTTGTCGGCCACGAAATACTCCGGATTCTCGCCGAATCCACGAGCCGTCATGCGGTCAACATCGATACCCTGACTCACCAGGTATTGCAGGACCGCATCGGCACGCTCCTGTGAGAGCTGCATGTTGAAGTCGGTCGGACCGGTGGCATCAGTAAAGCCACGGATCTCGATCCTGGTCTCTGGATACGCGCGCAGGCTCTGCACTACCTCGTCGAGTACCTCCTCAGCCGCGGGCGTCAATTCTGCCGAGCCGGAAGCGTATTTGACATTGTCGGAGAGCGTAATTGTCTCTGTGATGCGCTCAGCGACCGGGCAGCCCACCGAGTCGACAATCACGCCAACCGGTGTACCCAGGCACTGGTCAACGGAATCCGCGACGCCATCGCGGTCACCGTCGATGGGGCAGCCATCGGCGAGGACTTTCAGTCCTTCCATTGTTTCCGGGCAGTTGTCCTGATAGTCTGGTACACCATCGTTATCCGTGTCTATCGGGCAACCCTTGTCATCGACCGTAACCCCGTGGGGTGTCTCCGGGCACTTGTCGTACGTGTCATAGACACCGTCGCTGTCAGTGTCCAGCGCACAACCTATGGCGTCGACCCAGACACCCTTAGGTGTATTCATACAGGAATCCAGTCCGTCATAGACACCATCGCTGTCGGAATCGATACCGCATCCGCGCTCATCGACAACCGCGCCAAGCGGTGTGTTGGGGCAATCGTCTTTGCTATCCTTAACCCCGTCTTTGTCCTTGTCGCCCTCACTGATGAAGTACCAGGTCAGGCCGATCGAGGGTTCCAGGTAGCCACGGAACGGGCGATCACCCGTTGTCGACCAGTCACCCGGACCGTACACATCTTCAGGCACGTCGGTGTCGACGTTGAACAGCAGGTGCGTATAGCGAATCTGTGCATCGAGGCTGAAATTCTTGCTGAGCCAGTAATTGGCGCCAACACCGAACTTGAGCCCGATATCCCAGATGTAATGACTCCAGGACTCATCCTCCTGTGAGATCACACGACGGTTCAACTGCCACTGGTCCAGCGAAAGCCCGATAGTGGCAAACGGTGACAGCCGTTTGGTCGGCGCGAAATAGTAATCACCGGTCAAGTGGTACATGTTGCCTTCAAGTCGGGAGAGCGCATTGTCTCCGTTGCGAAAAGTCCATCCCTGATCGGAAGTAGCGGTGGAGTCATCGTAGACCGATGTGTGCGACCAGCCCAGGTTCAGGAACCAGCGCTGGGTGACTCCCCACCGCAGATACAGTGATCCATCCCAGCCCATCATGTAGGGCTGATACTGCTCGTCAAACTGATCGAAGTTGCTGCCCTCGAAGAGCGGTACAAAGATCGGTCCCCGACCACCGATACCTACCTTGCCCTTGAGCCCTTCGATGTACGACTCCGCCGACACCGCCGAGCCAAGCAGCATAATGAATGCGAGACATACAATAGCTTTGGTTTTCAAATCCAATCCTCCTGGTCATAGTTCATTTAATACTGGTATGTGTGCTTATGGTGCGATTGAGTAGACCGGACCTCGGATGTGCGTCGGCCCCAGCGGATACGGCCCGGACATGCGTTTGCGCGTAAAAATCCTTCTCTTGTTACAACAACAGTTCAATATCAGTCCAGATTCCCGGCGGCACAAGCGCTTTGTGTGTTTTCGCGAACGGCCGCAAGCTGTTGCCTTTCGGTAACAGTTGCCTCTAGGCAGGGTTGCAGGTATTTGACCATTCAATCAGTTGTTGCCGTTGGCAGCATAACTGAGCATATTCTGTCCATGTGGCACTGGATAGCACACTTGTACCCGGAGCCCAACCTGTTTCGGTCCTGTCGACGCTGCAAGACTCCCACGCAGGTTACAATCCTCGATCACCTGCAAGGCTACTGTCAGGACTGCTATCAACAGATCGAGGCGGGTTCTAAAACGGGTGTCCGCAACACTGGATCGAGCACACCATCGCATGATCAGTGATTTGGCCATCACATTCACTTATCCCCCAGGGTGCAATCAGCATGTCCGATAATCTCTCGTACAGCCTGCAGCTCTGGCATAAGAACCGAAAAGCGTTCCTGCTCTGGGGCGGGCTCGTGCTGCTGATCTACACCGCACTTGTCGGCTACCATGCATTCGAGGGAAAATGGCTTAGAACGGCACTTCTTTTAATGGCACCTGCTCTTCTGATGGTGATTAGCATGCCGAGGGTGGCCTTTGTGCAGTATGTCCTGTCACTGTTTGTCAATGTTATGGTACTCCCCTCGATGGCCATTATTCTGATCGATGTTTCTGCAGTGATTCTCATTTTGGCTGCCGTTGTCGATGTGCTCCTTCGTCCGGAGCGAATACCGAAGGTGCCTTTGCTGACGGGTAACTACGTTATTCTGTTCATAGCGCTGTTTGTCTGCGCGGTCTTTGGTCATGACTTCATGGTTTCGGTACGTTCCACTCTACGCATCGCGGCCCTGGCGGTGACCCTTATGGCCCTCGTACGACTGGGCCGGTACTTCAGCCTGCGTGATCTTGTGCGTCTCTACTTCTGGGTTGCTGTCGTCAATGGTATCATCGCACTGGTACCCTTCGTGGCCTCCGGCGGTCAGATGCGATCGTTCGCATTGGCTCCGACACTACTCGATGATCTCTTGGCTCTGGCGTTGCCGATCGGCGTGAGTCTGCTCCTGTGGCAGAAGCGCCATGGCGCCTATCCCTACATCTTTGGCTGCCTCGTTATTCTGGGGGCGCTCGCCGCTACACAATCACGAGCCTCGATACTTGTAGCACTCGTATTCTCTGCAATCGTATTCTTCTATTCCTGGCGCAAGGCTCCTCAACTCGGCCGGAAGGACCCGACCCCCGGGATCATCCGCAAGCGAGTCTGGCTGACTGTTCTGATGGGTGTGGCACTTATAGTGATAGCGGCGGTTGCACTGTCGGGTTTCCTGGAGAACCTGCTCTGGCGCTTTGAACGCCTCTTTTCGACAACACCGAAAGACACCATCCTGGCGCGGCTTGCCCTGTGGAAATATGCCTGGATGTCGTTTCTGTCCAACCCCATCACCGGCATAGGACCGGGCAATTTCCGGTATATACAGGATATCTTCTATCAGTCGACTCTGGATCCGGTCTACTTCTACGTTCGAGGCTACTCCGCCCACAACCTCACCATCCACTATCTTGCTGAAACCGGGATCCTCGGCACTTCGGCGATGCTTGCGCTGTTCGTTCGCCAGTTCCTGCTGGCCAGAAAAGGATGGAACAGGTTGACCTCGGCGGCGGACGTGCCAGTAAAACTCGCGCTGTTAGTTGTCTCCGGACTGTTTCTGTTCACGACATTTGTCGAAGCCGGCTGGATGTGGGCGGCCACGGGGCATATCTTCATCTTCTTCGCGGCAGCCATCGTTCGCAGCGCTTCCGAATAGGTCAGGCCGCTCCTCGATGGAACCGTTATCTATTCCGACTTGTTAAGTTGTTTGTGCACAACGCAATTATCTTGAATCAGCCATGAAACAGATAACTGGCTGTGCGTGTATGAGGTATTTGAAAAGCCAATTAACCTCACGAATAATGGGGAGAGGATAATGTCAGTAGAATTCAGACGTAAATGGATGTTCGTCCTGTTTGGTGTGATGCTGGGGGCCGGGTTGTTTGCTCTTGTCCTACCGCTTAACATCCACAGTGCCCAGGACGCCGTGCCGCTGCAGTACCAGCGGATGGATGCCGACGAGCGTCCGATCAATTCGCTTCGCGACCTCAATAATGCCTTTGCAGATATCGCCGAGACCGTCTCGCCTGCTGTGGTGACGGTGTTCTCGGAACGTGTGTTGACGCTGCGCCGGCAGGCACACCCATTCTCTGATTTGTTTGGTGATTTCTTCTTTGGGCCTCGAGGACGCAATCCACAGCAGCCGCAGGAACGTGAGTACCGCCAGCAGGGGCATGGCTCCGGTGTGCTGGTGACGTCCGATGGCTATATCATCACCAACAACCACGTCGTGGCTCAGGCCGACAGCATCTACGTGCGTCTGTTTGATGACCGCGAGTTCGCGGCCGAGGTCATTGGCACCGATCCCAAGACCGATATCGCTGTGATCAAGATCGACGGAAAGAACCTGCCGGTAGTCGGACGAGGCGATAGTGATAAGCTGCGAGTCGGGGAGTTCGTCATGGCAATTGGCTCTCCGCTTTCAGCCAACCTGGCCCATACGGTGACCAGTGGTATTGTCAGTGCCAAGGGCCGCGCCCAGATGGGGCTGGCCGACTATGAAGACTTCATTCAGACCGATGCCGCCATTAATCGTGGCAACTCCGGTGGGGCGCTGGTCAATCTTGATGGCGAACTGGTCGGTATCAACGCCGCCATCGTCTCACAAAGTGGTGGCTTTCAGGGGATTGGCTTCGCGGTACCGAGTAATATGGCCTTCTCAGTGATGGAGTCGCTGATCGAGCACGGTCGTGTCGTGCGTGGTTGGCTTGGTGTGTATATTCAGGAAATCACGCCGGATCTTGCGCGCGCAATGGATCTGGCAAGCCC
>WJKG01000394.1 GCA_014729205.1 candidate division GN15 bacterium
GCATTCGCCCCCATGGCCTCTGCGCGTTTGGCCATTTCTTCCAATGCAATCTTCTTGGCCTTCTGTAGCTCCTCTTCGTACGCCTGAGAGCGACCGCCGACAATATCGCGAATGCTCGCAAAGATATCGCGGAAGATATTCGCTCCCATGATGGCCTCGCCGGTGACAATACCCAGGTATTTGGTGATGGTCTTATTCTGCATCGTAGGTGTGGTCAGAATCTGCATGCTAATCCTCCATCCGGTGTGTGTGTACGTCCAACGATCACGCGGAAACCGTTACACTGTCACATACCTTACTCACAACCTCGGCGATTGATTCACCGTCAAGACCCAGAATCTTGTACAAATCGGCCGGCGGGCCGGAACTTCCGTACTGTCTGACCCCCAGACGGGTGAACTTTACCGCGTGACCGGCCTCGAGCATTGACGCGGCCAGAGTCGTCCCCAGCCCTGTCTTGACGTTGTGATCCTCAACCGTCACGATGTGTTCGAAGGATGCCAGCCGGGCCAGATCATCAGGATGTAAATCAGACCAGTCAGAGACGCAGAAAAGAGCCGGATTCACACCCTTCTCAGCGAGAATGTTCCATCCATCGAGAGCATACGGCAGGATATTGCCGGCAGACACGAGAGCGACCTGTTCCCCGGCTCTGATCGCATCCATACGTCCGTATTCATACGTGTAATCGCCGCCGAAGAACGGCTCACCTTTCTCATCAAGGACCGGCTCCATCTTGGCTCGTCCCATCATTACGGCAAAACAGCCCGGCTGAGATAGTACATATCGAGCGATGCGATCTGTTTGATTGGGATCGGCGGGCGTAATTACTTTCCAGCCAAAAGTCGAATTGAGCAAACCAAAGAAATCGATGCACTGGTGGGTCTTGCCGTCCTCCCCGACATTGATACCCGAATGGGTACAGAAGAGCTTCACGTTGCTGTGATTGATATCGTTGAGTCGTTCCTGGTTATATGATTCGCTGACCCCAAATATGCCAAAGGCGGCAAACACGGAAACGGCGTTCTCTGAACTCAGCGCGCCCGCGGTGACGGCTGTGGCGTGCTCGGCGATACCGCATTGGAAGAAATTGTCGGGAAATTGCCCGGCGAAGGCCGCTGTCTTGACCGATCCGGCGAGGTCACAGTCAAAGACACCCATCGCAACATCACGTTTCCCCAGATTCGCCTCAGCGACTGACAGCAGGGCGTTACCCCAGGCCGATCGGTTATCCAGCTTCTTGCCCGGTTCATACGTGATTGGTTCGCCGGTGTCTATGTCCGGATATTCGGAGTGGTTTGGTGTGAAAGGAGGCGGCGGGCCACCGGCACGTAATGTCAACAACTCTTCGTAGTCAGAGTTAAGATCCAACTCACGTAAGGCGTCGCTCAATCTGTCTGGTTTTACCGGGGCTCCGTGATAGTTGTGGTCGTGTTCCATAAACGACACGCCTTTTCCCATCACGGTATTCGCGAGGATGACGACCGGAGTAGATGTATCCATGCGTGCTGTGCGACAAGCGTCATAGACCTCATCCAAATCGTGACCGTCGATCTCAATCACCCGCCAGCCGTCAGCTTCCCACCCGGCTGCAATATTCTGAGGGTGCACGTCGGCCGTCTTGCCACAGATCTGGAGCTGATTGCGGTCTATAACAGCGGTGAGGTTGTTTAGACCGAACGTCACGGCATGGCGACGTGATTCGGCGATCTGCCCCTTCTGCTGTTCACCGTCGCCCATCAGCACGTACGTATGGAAGTCTTGTCCGCTGAGTTTCGCGTAAATTGCTTTGCCTACTCCAACCGCGAGTCCCTGCCCGAGGTTGCCGGTGTCCCATTCAACTCCCGGAACGGACAGCTCGACATGTCCTTCGAAGGGTGAATCGGCCTGTCGGAATCCGTGCAACACTGGCTTAATATCGAAAAAGCCGGTGTGAGCCAGAGCCGCGTAGACACCCGGCGAGGTGTGGCCGTGCGATACGATGATGCGATCGCGATCGTTTCGACCTGGCTGTTTCGGATCTACATTAGCGAAATGATACAAGACGAGATACAGCTCAAGCGATGACATCGAGCCGCCGGGGTGGCCGCTCGAAGCTACCGTAGTCATTTTGAGTATGTCGCCCCGAGCAACTCGCCCAAGCTCTCTCAATTTGTCCTTCCAGTCGGACGGTAGAGATTCAGATTTGAAGCCGCGCCAATCGTCGAACATAGTCTCCTGTTGCTCCTCTTACTTTCGTAAAGCTCTTCCCAGTGCGTTCGAAAACGCCCGTATGGCTTCCGCCGGGTTGCCGTCTATAGCTATCACCAAGGTTGGCAAGTGTCGCCGTACCAGGGCCTGGGCATCCCCCAGGGCCTGAGCTGTTATCAAGTCACCGAAGCTGTATGCCTGACCTGGTACTTTAGCCGTGCCATACCTGGTACGCATGAATACGACAAAGACACCATCCGGAGGTCCGCCCTTGTATAGCTGACCGATTGAGTGCAGGTAGCGGGGGCCATACCCGCGCAACGTTGCCAGCTTGCGTTGCTTCTGAAGTTTCTGACGAAGTTTTGCAAAGGCCTCTTCGGTTCGTGTGTCAGACTTGAAGTATCCCATAGTTGCGAAATACATTGGAGGGCGCACGCCGCCAAAGAACCGCTTGAGCATAGCCGAGAGCGACTTCTTATCGGCCGCTCGATACCGCTTGGCTTCGTCATGGGCGATCAAGGTCAGTTTGCCCCAGGTTGCCTTCGGCGCTTTCTGTGGAAACTCGCCCAGCTTCTCGAATTGGGCCAGGATGCTCTTCGTGATTTCTTTGCTTTCGGTGACATTGGGCTCGTCGAACGGGTTGATTTTCAGGAAGTGTCCACACACGGCAGTGGCCGCTTCCCAGAGCAGGAACTGCCGCCCCAACTCGGCTTTCGAACCCAGTGTGATATGAACGACCGGAATTCGCTTCTTCTGGAGAACACGTCTCAGGCGATCCTCTAACGGTGTCTTCTCACCTGCCATCTTAAAAAATACAAAGAAGCGATCCTTGCCATAATCCTGTATACGACCTAGCGGTTCCGCCTCGATCGGCACCACTCCCTTCTTGCGCTTGCCAGTTGATTCGGCAACCAGCTGTTCGATCCACGGAACCAGCGGTGCAACACGTTTGCCGGCGATACAGGTCATCTTGTCGAGACCGGCTTTGGCACAGGTAGCCATCAAGGCGCCGAGCAGGAGCGCAGGATTAGTGTTATCGTCACGGGATGTGAGCACCTTCTGCATCTGATAGGCATCATCGAGCAAAGCTCGCAAATCGACACCGGCGAAGAACGCTGGTACCAGCCCGAAGTATGACAGGGCAGAATAGCGTCCGCCTATGTCCGACGGGTTCAGAAAGATCTTCCGATACTTCTTCTTTCGACCGAGTTTCTGAAGTGCACTCCCTTTATCCGTAATTGCGACAAAGCGGCTTCCGGGCTGACGTACCTTGGCGTCAAGGCACAACTGCCAGAAGAATGCCTCCTGTGACCGAGTTTCAACCGTCCCACCAGATTTGGACGAAACAATAAACAGTGTTCGTTTGGGATCGATCTTCCGGGCAATCCTTGACACGGCGGCGGGATCGGTCGAGTCGATTACATCAAACGACTTCAGTTTAGGATGCTTGCGGTGCATAAGCCCAAACAACTCCGGGCAGAGCGATGATCCGCCCATTCCCATTAACACGACGTGTTCGGTTCTGGTGCGAAACACCTCCTTGCCGAATCTCTCTATATTCGCAACCTGTCGCCGCATCCTGGTTGTGGAGTCGACCCAGCCCAGACGGTTGGTTATGAGCTTCTTGAGCTTGCGGTCTTTACCGAACACCGATGCGTCGCGTGTCATGATTCGCGGTACTACGTTGTCGCGCACTCCGCGCCTGACCATACGAGTGAACGCATCGTTCAAGTTGCCGGCTGATATCTGCAACAATCCCTGTGTCATATTCGAACTCCTCAGCGAGTAAGCCCCGCTACTTGTTTCGCTAATCCCTCCCTGTCCGGCGCCCCGAAAAAGGCCGTGCCCATGACAAGAATGTCCGCCCCGGCCGACACGACTTTATCGGCGTTTGTACTGTCAACTCCGCCATCTACCGCAATCTGTGTGGATGAGCTGTTGGCATCGA